>BJFP01000240.1 GCA_014189875.1 Verrucomicrobiota bacterium
AGTGGACTTGGTGTTCCGCGCGGCGCGCGTGGCAGTGTTTGTGGACGGTTGCTTCTGGCACGGCTGCCCGCGGCATTACCGCGCGCCGGGCAGCGCGCGGGCATTTTGGCGGAACAAGGTGGAGACAAATCGCGCGCGCGATCTGCGCGTGTCGCGCGGGATGCGGGCCGCCGGCTGGACGGTGCTGCGCGTGTGGGAGTGCGCGCTGTCGCTGTCGCGGGCGGGGCGCACGCTGGCGCGCATCGCGCGGGCGCTGGACGCGTGAGGGAGGCACTCATGCCGGGCCGCGTTTGCTCCCCGGGTTCTCTCTGCGCTCCACCACCGGCTTCGAAGGCATCCAACTTCCAACATTGAACTTCCGACATTCAATGTTCAGAACCGCCGCCTCGCCGCCGCTTGTGGCCACCCGGCGTTGGACGTTGGACGTTGGATGTTCGCCGCGCGCCCACTTCTCCGCGCGTAACGATATTTCATGAAACTCCACGCGTGCTTTTTCGCGGTCCGCCGATACTTTCCCTCACCCCATCCGAACCGATGAAAAAAATCCGCGCCTTCACCCTCATCGAACTGCTCGTCGTCATTTCGATCATTGCCATCCTCGCCGGCCTCGCCCTCAAGGCATTCGGGCCCGTGATCGAAAAAGGCCGCGCAACGACAGACCGGAACAACCTCGCGAGCATCGGCAAGGGCATCCGCATCTATTTGAACGACACTGACGACTCCATGTTCTCGCTGACCGACACGGTAGCGTGGCCCGCCGTCCTCCAGAAAAAATACGTGACGGACTGGAAGTCGTTCCAGTCGCCTTTCGACAAGCGCCTGCCCTTCTCCGGCACGCCGCCCGCACCGATCAGCTACGCGATGAACAAGGCCGTCCTCGATACCGTTCTCACAAAATGGGACAACTCGGGTTCCACCGTCATCATGGCTGCGTCGAACGTGGACACCGCCATCCCCGGCAAGACCGTGAAGTTCATCGTGGTGACGTCCGCAGACGGCCCGACCAAACCCGTCATCAACACCCCGCCCACCGGCGTGGACTTGGGCTCTCATCAGGGACGGCAGTCCATCAATGTGCTCTTCAGCGACGGTCACGTCGAGCAGATGGACTGGGCCAAATACATAGACAACTCCACCGCCATCGGGAAACAGCGGTGGAGCCCGATGAATTGAGCCGTCGGGCCGGCCCCGCGCGGCACGCCAAACTCACACGAAGCGGCACTCCAGAGCGTCCGCCGACTTTAGCAGCCGCACATACTTCGCGCGCGGAATCTCCATCGTGCCGAACGTGCGCAGATGCGGAGTGCTCCACTGCGTGTCGAGCAGAGTGAAGCCGCGTTCGCGCAGCCGCGTGACGAGTCCGACGAGCGCGACCTTCGACGCATCCGTCTCGCGATGGAACATGCTCTCTCCGAAAAACGCGCCGCCGATCGCGACGCCGTAAAGCCCGCCCGCAAGCCGCCCCTCGCGCCACGCTTCCACCGAGTGCGCGTGGCCGAGCCGGTGCAGGTTCACGTAGCTCGCGAAAATCTCCCCGCTGATCCATGTGTCCTCGCGCTCCGCACAGCCGCGCATCACGTCCTCAAACGCCGTGTTGATGCGGACTTCGAAGAGGTTCCTCTTCAGCGTGCGCTGCAAGCCGTGCGGGATGTGGAATCGCCCGTCGAGCGGGACGATCGCGCGCGGATCCGGAGAGAACCACGCGAGTTCCCCCGACGGCACCGCCATCGGAAACGCACCGCTGCGGTACGCGTGCAGGAGGAGGTCGGCGGGGATCATCGGGCGGAAAATTGAAGCCGCAGAACCGCCTCGACACAAGCGCGCGCCGCGCGTGGCACCGGCCAGGGCAGGCGCATCAAGGGCACAGCCATGCCGAAAGTCTGGCGCACAGGTGAAATTGCTGTGCGCGCGGCGGAGCATTTTTCCGGTTGGAGCACGCGCGTGCATTTTCCGCTGATCCGCCGGAAACCCTTCGCGGCGTGTGGCGGTGCGCATGGCTCCACTCCCTTCTTTTTAGACGCAGAGGCGCGGAGAGAAACAGGGGGAGGCGCAGAGGAATCCCCCTTTCCTCTGCGGGCCTCAACACTTTCCCTCTGCGCCTCTGCGTTTGAAGGGGGCATCCAAATTTGTTCGCCATTCATGGACTCACGCGCGCCGAATTTCTGCCGCCAGTGGCCGGAAACAGCAGTCGCGTGCTCCACCCGGAACGCGCCATCCGCATCTGCGACCATCCGCGTTCATTTGCGGTTTCTCCCGCGCTATTTTTTCTTCTGCGCGAGCGTGAACCAGTCCACCGCGCCGAACGGATTTCCGCCGCCCTGCCCGCCGACGCCGGTGTGCTTCGCCATGTCGCGCTTGCCGGCTTCCTTCGGCGCGCCGGGCTTGCGCTGAGATTCGACGCTCGCGTTCGATTTCATCGAGAGCGCGATGCGCTTCCGCGGGATGTCAATCTCGACGACGGTGACGTTCACCTTCTGCCCCGGCTTCACGATGTCCGCGGCGTTCTTCACGAAATCATCCGAGAGCTGCGAGACATGCACGAGGCCGTCCTGATGCACGCCGATGTCCACGAATGCGCCGAACGCGGTGACGTTCGTGACGATGCCCGGCAGCTTCATGCCCGGCTTCAGATCGTTCATGGTGTGGACGTCGCCAAAGTTGAACGCCTCGAACTGCGCGCGCGGATCGCGTCCCGGCTTGGCGAGTTCCTTCACGATGTCGGTCAGCGTCGGCAGGCCGACTTCCTCGCTCACGTATTTTTTCAGATCGATGCGGTTGCGCTTCTGCGCGTCGGTGAGCAGGTCCGAAATCGAGCACCCGGCATCGCCCGCCATTTTTTCCACAAGCTCGTATCGCTCGGGATGCACCGCACTCGTGTCGAGCGGATTCCCGCCATCGCGGATGCGCAAAAATCCCGCAGCCTGCTCGAACGCCTTCGGCCCGAGGCCCGCGACTTTCAGCAGCTCCTTGCGCGACTTGAACGGCCCGTTCTCGTCGCGGTGCGCGACGATGTTTCCGGCGACGCGCGCATTCAACCCGGACACATACGCGAGCAGATTTTTCGACGCGGTGTTCAGCTCCACGCCGACGTTGTTCACGCACGACGCGACCACATCATCGAGCTGCTTCTTCAGCGCGGTCTGATCCACGTCGTGCTGATACTGCCCCACGCCGATGCTCTTCGGATCGAGCTTCACGAGTTCCGCGAGCGGGTCCATGAGCCGCCGCCCGATGCTCACCGCGCCGCGCACGGTGATGTCCTTGTCGGGGAATTCCTCCCGCGCGATTTCGCTCGCGGAGTAAATGGACGCGCCGCTCTCGTTCACCATCACGACCGGAATGCTCGCGGGCAATTTCAGCGTGCGGATGAAAGACTCCGTCTCGCGCGACGCCGTGCCGTTGCCGATCGCGATGGCCTCGACATTGAACTTCGCAATTGCCGCCTTGATCAGGCGCCCGGACATCTCCTCCTCGCGGTCAGGATAGATCACGTCGTTGCCGATCAGCTTCCCCTGCTTGTCGAGCAGCACGATTTTGCAGCCCGAGCGGAAACCGGGATCGATGCCCAGCACCGCCTTCTGCCCGAGCGGCGCGGCAAGCAGTACCTCGCGGATGTTTTGCGCAAAGACGCGGATCGCCTCCTCGTCCGCGCGCTTCTTCACGGTGAGCCGCGCCTCGCCCTCCATTGCAAATCCGAGCAGCCGCTTTTGGCAGTCATGCACCGCGTCGCGCACCTGCATCGCAGCCGCGCCCTTGTTTTTCACAAAGATGGATTCCAGCAGCGACACCGCCTCGGTTTCCTCCGGCGTGAGGCGCACCATCAGGAATCCCTCCGCCTCGCCACGGCGCATCGCGAGGATGCGGTGCGATGGCACGCTCGCCGCCGGCTCGCTCCAGTCGAAGTAGTCCTTAAACTTCGCGCCTTCCTCTTCCTTGCCCGAGATCACCTTCGACCGCACGACGCCCTTCTCCGCATAAAGTGTCCGCATCCGCGCGCGCGCATTTGCATCTTCCGCGATGCGCTCCGCGATGATGTCGCGCGCGCCGGCCAGCGCGTCATCCAGCGTGAGCGTGCCCTTCTTCTCATCAATCTGCCACTCGCGCCCCGCGTGCTCCTTCGCCGCAGCCTGCACGTCGAGCGTGACATCCTGCGCCCAGAACAAATCCGCGAGCGGCTCCAGCCCCTTCTCCTTCGCCGTCGTCGCGCGCGTGCGCTTCTTTTGCCGGAACGGCGCATACAAATCTTCGAGCACATTCATCGTCTCCGCCGCGCCGATTTTTTTCAGCAGGTCCGCGGTGAGCAGCTTCCGCTCATCGAGCGACTTCATGATGCTATCGCGGCGCTTGTCGAGTTCCTCGAGCTGCTCCAGCCGGTCACGGATGTTCATAATCTTCACCTCATCCAGCTCGCCCGTGCGCTCCTTGCGATACCGCGCGATGAACGGCACCGTGCCGCCCTCCTCCAGCAGCACCGCGGTCGCGGCGACCTGTCGCGGTTGAATGGAAAGTTCCGAGGCAATCTTGAGGACGTGTTGTTCGAGCATGTGCGATGAAAGGGCGCGCATCGTGCAAACGCGGACGCGCGGCGCAATGGGGAACTTCGTAGCGCAAGCGTCCCTGCTTGCCGTATCACAACGCCGCCGGCTTGCCTCACACGCCGAATTGATTGCGGGCGCGGATTTTTCAACGGACGCCCAGACAGGCGCGGTGCCAGCGATCCCGAAAACAGACCGTCTGCACGTGTCTCCGTCTGCACCGCGGAAAATGCCGCGCTTTCCAAGCCCAACTTTCCTGCCAAAGTCCGCGCTCCAATCCGAGTTATCCACCAACCATGTACCCACGAATCCTCCTCGCCTCCGTCGCCGCCCTCCTCGTTCTCCCCGCGCTGAACGCGCAGTCGCCGTCCTTTCCGAACAGCAACCGCTACGGCATCGAGAATGCGAAAAAGGCGATGGCGAATTTCACCACTCCCGCGGGGCTGAAGGCATCGCTCTTCGCTGCGGAGCCGATGATCCAGAACCCGACGAACATTGACATCGATCACCACGGCCGCGTGTGGGCGACCGAGTGCGTGAACTACCGCCGATACATGGGCCTCCGTTCCGAAGGCGACCGCGTGGTGATTCTCGAAGACACGAACGGCGACGGACTCGCCGACAAGGAGACGACTTTCTACCAGAACCCCGAGCTGACGAATCCGCTCGGCATCTGCGTCATCCCCGGCCCTGGCGGTGGCAAGAAAGGCCAGCGCGTGATCGTGAGCGCCGCGCCGAATGTGTGGCTGCTCACCGACACCGACGGCGACGACAAGGCGGAAAAGGCGCAGGTGCTTTTCAAAATCGGCGGCGTGTGGAATTTCGATCACCAGGTCCACGCATTTGTCTTCGGGCCGGACGGGAAATTTTATTTCAACGCGGGCAACTCGATCACCGAACTCACGTGGCCCGACGGCAAGATCGTGAAGGACATCGTCGGCAATGAAATCACGAACAAGGGCAAGCCCTACTGGCAGGGCATGGTGTTCCGCTGCGACATTGATTTGGAAAAGGGCGTGGCGAGCAATGTCGAGACGCTCGGGCACAATTTCCGCAACAACTACGAGGTCGCCGTGGATTCGTTCGGCGCGATGTGGCAGAGCGACAACGACGACGACGGCAACAAGGGCGTGCGCATCAACTACGTGATGGACCACGGCAACTTCGGCTACACCGACGAGAAGACCGGCGCGGGCTGGCAGGCGAAGCGCACGAACCTCGAAACGGAAATCCCGAAGCGGCACTGGCACCTGAACGATCCCGGCGTAGTGCCAAATCTTTTGCAGACCGGCGCGGGCTCGCCCACCGGCATCCTCGTGAACGAAGGCACGCTGCTCGGCGTGCCATTCACCAATCAGATCATCCACTGCGACGCAGGCCCGCGCACCGTGCGCGCGTATCCCGTGAAGCCCGACGGCGCAGGTTACACCGCGGAGATGGTGGACATCCTCACCTCCACGGATTCGTGGTATCGCCCGAGCGATTGCGCGATCGGAAATGACGGCGCGCTCTTTGTCGCCGACTGGTATGATCCGGGCGTGGGCGGACACGCGATGGGCGATCACGAGAAAGGGAAGATCATGGGCCGCATCTACCGCGTCGCTCCGGAAGGCAGCAAAGCCTCCGTGCCGAAGGTGGACGTGAGCACACCCGAGGGTGCGGTCGCCGCGCTGTCTTCGCCGAACAACGTCACGCGCACCGTCGCGTGGAATGCGCTGCACGCGATGGGCGCGAAGGCCGAGCCCGCGCTGCTCTCGCTTTTCAAAAATCAAAATCCTCGCCTGCGTGCGCGCGCGCTGGGCGTGCTCTCGCAGATCAAGGGCCGCGAAGTGCAGCACCTCGCCGCCGGACTCAACGACGCGGACAGCGACGTGCGCTGCTTCGCCGTCCGCCTCTGCCGCGAACTGCACGCCACGCGCGGGCTCGACACCACGCCGCTCGACAGCGACCGCGCGCTCGTCGCGAAACTGCTCGGCGACCCGAGCGCCGCAGTCCGCCGCGAGATCGCGCTTTCGCTCCACGCCTCGCATAAGATCGAGAAGCTCTGGGCCGCGCTCGCGCAGCAGCACGACGGCAAGGACCGCTGGTTCCTCGAGGCGCTCGGCCTCGGCTCGGTCGGCAACGAAGATCTGTGCTTCGACACATGGCTCGCCGCCGTCGGCGACAAATGGAACACGCCCGGCGGTCGCGACATCGTGTGGCGCGTGCGTGCATCGAAGTCGCCCGAGTATCTCGCAAAAATCCTCACCGACGAATCCGTCTCCGCGAACGAGAAGCCGCGCTTTGTGCGCGCATTCGACTTCCTCCCCGCGAGCGAATCGAAGGACAAGGCCCTGCTGCCACTTGCATCGCTCGGCGCG
>BJFP01000241.1 GCA_014189875.1 Verrucomicrobiota bacterium
CTATTTCGAGGAAAAGCACATCCGCGAAGTCGCCTCTGCGACAAGGGCGCAACTCGACCTCGTGCTCGTCGTGGACGACGGCTCGACCGATCGCACAAGCGACGAAGCCCGCGCCGCGGGAGTCGAAGTCATCCGGCACGAAAAAAATGCCGGCAAAGGTGCGGCGATCAAAACGGGCCTGCGCGCGCTGCTCGATCGTGCGGCAGTCGAATTCATCCTCATCCTCGACGGCGACGGGCAGCACCTTCCCTCGGAGATTCCAAATTTCCTCACCGAAGCCAACGCCACCGGCGCGCCGCTGATCGTCGGCAACCGCATGGGCGACATTCGCGACATGCCCTTCGTGCGCCGATGCACGAACCGCTACATGAGCTGGACGATCAGCCGGGTCATCGGCCAGCGCGTGCCGGATTCGCAATGCGGCTTCCGCATGTTCCACCGCTCGCTCGCCAAGGAACTGCTCGCGATGGAAAGCGGCGGCTTCGACTTCGAGACCGAGATGCTCGCGCTCGCCGCGCGACGCGGATGCAAAATCGGCGCAGCACGCGTGAGCACGATCTACGGCGACGAGGTGAGCAAGATCCACCCCATCCGCGACACGCTGAAGTTTTTCAAGCTGCTCAAGCGCCTGAAGCGCGAGGCGGCGAAAAAGTAGCGCAGCGCTACATTCGCGAGGCTGCCATCCACGCCGCCGCCAGCACGACGATCACCGCACCGCCACACACCGGCTGCACCCACGCTCGCGCCCCGCGCCGCAATCCCGCGGCAAACAAAACCGAGCCGAGCGCCACACCCGCGACGAGCCCGAACAGGTGCGCCATCAGATCCACATTCCCCGTGTCCATGATCGGAGTGCCGTCGCGATTCGATCCCGCGCCGCCGTAGAGCGAGAGAAACGCCAGCCCCGCACCGACCGGCACGAGCAACTGCCAGCCCGTGCGCGTCGCGCGGTGCATGAGCCGCGCCGCGAGTTCGCCGCCTGCGAGCAGGCCGAGGCTCGCGAAGAGCGCCGTCGAGGAACCCAGGCTCGCGTGCGGTTTCGCGGCATGGGCAAATGCATTCAGCAGATTCCCCATCGCGCCGCCGAGCACCGTGCCAAGCAGCCCCGCGCCAGTGCCGAAGCGTGAAAACGCAAACGCAAACGCAAACACCGCGAGGCCGAGATTCGACACGAGGTGCTCAACGCCGCCGTGCAGCGTGAGCGCCGTGAAACAGCGCCACCATTCCCCGTGCAGAATCCGCGCATCCACCGCGACGCCGCGCTCGATCAGCACCGGATTCGCGCCGGTCTGCATCCGGTAAAAAATCACCATCGCCACGAGCGTGAGCGCCAGCGCGAGCTTCGGGATCACCAGCGGCTCGGGCTTCTGCACATGCACCCGCGCCTGCTCCTCCGCCTCAAATTCCGCCAGCGCCGCCGCCGCCTGCCCGCGCGCATTTTCCTCGACGAAAAGCACCCATGCTCCGTCCTCGCGCTCGATCCAATACGGCAGATCCATCGCCGCGACGACGAGCCCGCGTTCGCGCGCTGCCTTCAGCCGGCGAAAGCGCCCGACCTCCGCGCGCGGTGCGGATGCTTCTGCATCGTCGTGTTCGTCAGGCATCATCGTTTCGTCGCCACACGACTACCGGGTTTCGCGAAATGGGCTCACAAAAAAATTCCGCGCCGGAACTGCGATCTCCAACAAACTGCCGTCCGCGTCCGATGCACGACGCCGTGAAGTCCTTGCGCGCCGGTCAGAAATCTCCGCCGCCAGAGTCCCCTCCCCCGCCAAAATCACCGCCGCCGGAGCTTCCGCTGTCTGAACCGCCGCCGAAGTCGTCGCCGGAACCGGTGTAGTCGTTGTCCTGTCCGGAGAAGCCGCTGTCTCCGCTGTTCTGATCGTTGCGGTCCGCACCGTACGCGCTGTTCCCGTGACTGCTGAAGAACTGGTCATACATCCACATTCCCGCCGCCGCGCCAAACATACCGCCGATGAGTGAGCTGAAAAATCCGCCACCTCCGCCGCCCATGCCGGGCTGCCCCATCGCTGCACCGCCGCTCGCCCTGCCGGAGATCGCGCGGATGATTCCGATGACCACCCACACCACGAGGCCGATGACGATGAACTGAATGATCCAGCCCCATCCGCCCGATTTTTCCGCAGGATGCGATGCCGATGCCGGCACCGGCGCGGCACCCGTGCGGGCGCGGTTCGGAGCGTGGGATTTCATCGTGGCCTGCACAAAACTCACGCCGTCACGCAGGGCCTCATCATTCTGCTTCGCGCCGAGTTTTCCGATCATGAGGCTCACGAGCGCAGCGCGATCCTTCAGCGTAAATGCCTGCTGCTGCGTATCCGTGCCGACCTCGACCTGGAGGTGCGAAGGCGTCTTCACGAGGAGCACATACACGCCGTTCACGCCGTGCTGCTTCGCCTGCTTCAGCGCCCACTGGTCATACATTTTCGACATCGCCGCCTTGTCCTTGTCGTTCACGCCCACCTTCACGTCCGCGGGGATTTCCTTGAACGTCTCGACGAGCACGCCCTTGCGCAGCGTGCGCTCCATCTCGCCGATCACCTTCACGGCGTCGGTCTTCGCCTGCTCGGAAAAGAACGCGCCATTGTCAATCACCCCGCCGCTGCCCGCGCGGCTGAGAGCCGTGCCGAGGAACAGCATCGCGAGGATGCCCAACATGCCTGCGAAGACGCGGCCTGAACCGCCGGAGACCCGCAGATTGCGTGACGATGTGAGACTGCTCGTGATGTTCATAGGATTGAACCATACGCCGCGTGCCGGGAGACGCAAGCAAGGCGGGAATGCGCCCGCCTCGCTCTGCCGCCTCGCTCTGCCCTTGCCTCGCCGCAAAGACACGGCATTTTCCCCAGATGAATGTGTTCCTCCCCTCTGTCGTGTTCGGGCTTCTCACATCGCTGCCGCTCGCGGCACAGGTCGGCATCCCGGCCACTCCGAAAAAATTCGACACCACCCGCATCGGCGAGGCCGCATCGGGCGGAAGCTCGATCGGCTACTCTCAGTCGGCACGCCCGCAGCCGACCACGCGCACCGTGACACACATCGTGATCGGCGAGCCGCGGCAGTGGAAAATGTCGGACGGAAAAACTTTTGTCGGCAAGCTGATCGCGTTTGAGGACATCGTGATCGAAGGCACCGCAGCCGCGCCGATGAACGTGCCGAAAAAGCCGACCGTCGTGCGCAATGCGACCGCGCGCTTTTACGTGAACTCGAAAGTGTACGAGGTCGCGCTCGACAAGCTCGGCGCGGAGGAACGGAAGTTCGTCGAGGACACTTCTGCTGCGATCGCCGCGAAGAAGTGAAACCGTAGCCGCCGAAGGCAGGAGGCGGGCACTTCAACTCGGCGCGCAGAAAGATCGGCCCGCCTCCTCCCGTCGGCGGATGCGAAGTTGATTGTCCTCACGCAGCGTGAACGGCTAGCAAAGCGCCCTCCATTTTCCCCCATGAGCAACGACCGCCTCCCTCCGCAGACAAAATTCATCGTAGGCAACGAGGCTTGCGAGCGGCTGAGCTACTATGGCGTCGTCGCGATTCTCACCGGCTACGCGACGACGCTTTTCGGCGGCGGCGAGCAGGGCGGCATCGCGGCGAAGAAGATCGTGCATGACTGGAAGAGCCTCACGTATCTGCTTCCGCTCATCGGCGCATTCATCGCGGATCGCTGGTGGGGACGCTATCGCACAATCCTCTGGGTTTCCTTCGCATACTGCGCGGGCCACGCGCTGATGTCCGCGACGGAAGGCACAAAGTGGGGGCTCTACTCTGGACTCATCCTGCTCGCGATCGGCTCGGGCGGCATCAAGCCGTGCGTGTCCGCATTTGTCGGCGATCAATTCGGGCCGGGCCAGGAGAAGCAGCTCACAAAGGCTTACAGCCTGTTTTATTGGAGCATCAATTTCGGATCCTTCTTCGCCTTCCTGCTGCTGCCCTACATCCGCGCGAAGACCAGCTACTCGGTCGCCTTCCTCATCCCGGGAATCTTCATGATGCTCGCGACGGCGATATTTTTCTCAGGACGGAAGACCTTCGTGATGAAGCCGCCGACCTCGACGCTTCCGCCCGTGGATGCGGCCACGCGTGCGGCGGATCGCGCGACGCTGTGGCGGATCGCGCTCGTGTTCTTGCCGGTCACGGTTTTCTGGTCGCTCTTCGATCAGCAGCACACGACCTGGGTGCAGCAGGGGCAGCAAATGGTGCCGGTGATGCTCGGCGACTACGCGATCAACGGCGAGACGATGCAGTCGGTGAACCCGATCTTCGTGATGGCGATCATCCCGCTTTTCATCACATGGCTGTATCCCGCCGTCTCACGCATGGGCGTGCGTCCCACGCTCCTGCGGCGCATGGGCGCGGGCATGGTGCTTGCGGCGCTCGCATTCCTCATCTCGGCGATGCTGCAGAAGCGCATCGAGGGCGGCGAAAAACTCAGCGTGCTCTGGCAACTGCTCCCCTACGGCGTGATGACCGCCGGCGAGGTGCTCATCTCGGCGACGGGCCTGGAGTTTGCATTCTCCGTCGCGCCAGCGCGGCTGAAGAGCACCATCATGAGCTTCTGGCTGCTCAGCGTCGCGCTCGGGAACAAGCTCGCCTCCGTGGTCACGGAACTCAACAGCGTGAAAAATGCGGCGGGCGAAATGGTGCGGCGCACCTCCGTCTCGAACGAGATGCTCGCCTACGTGGGGCTGATGCTCGTGGTCGCCGCGGTGTTTGCGCTCATCGCGTCGCAATTCCGCGAGAGTGCCGATTCGGAAAAATGATCGCGCACAGACATGGATGCCGGGGCTGGAAAGCCCCGGCTACCGACGGCTGTGCCGCTTCCTTGGCGCAGGACGTGAGCCGCCATTCTGTAGCCGGGGCTTTCCAGCCCCGGCACGCAACCGTCCGCGCCCCCGCACGCTGAAAATTTCCCAATGAAAACGCTCCTCATCACCATGCTCACCACCACCGCACTCGCCGCCGACGCGACGGACATCACTTACCCGAAGACGCGCAAGGAGGACGTGGTGGATGAATATTTCGGCACGAAGGTCGCCGACCCGTATCGCTGGCTGGAGGACGACAACGCCCCCGAAACAAAGGCGTGGGTCGTGGAGCAAAACCGCGTCACGTCCGCATTTCTCGCGGGCATTCCCCGGCGCGGGCAAATCCGCGAGCGGCTCGCGAAGATCTGGAATTACGAGCGCTTCGGCGAGCCGTCCGAGCGCGGCGGGCGTTTCTTTTGGACCTACAATTCCGGCCTCCAAAACCAGCGCGTGCTCTACACCGCCGATTCGCTCGACGCGACGCCGCGCGTGCTGCTCGATCCGAACACGCTCTCAGCCGACGGCACCGTGTCGCTCAAGGGCAACTCGCCGAGCGACGACGGCAAGCTGCTCGCATACGGCCTCAGCCGCGCGGGCAGCGACTGGGAGGAATTCCGCGTGCGCGACACGGCGACGGGCAAGGATCGCGATGACCTCATCAAGTGGGTGAAGTTCAGCGGCGCGTCGTGGATGAAGGACGGCAGCGGCTTTTTCTACTCGCGCTTCGACGAGCCGAAGTCGGGCGAGGAACTGAAGGGGAAGGTCGAATTTCAAAAGCTCTACTTCCACAAGCTCGGCACTCCGCAGAGCGCCGACACGCTCATCTACGAGCGGAAGGATCACGGCGACTGGGGATTTCACGGCAGCGTCACCGACGACGGGCGCTGGCTCGTCATCCACGTCACGCAGGGCACGGACACGAAGAACCGCATCTTCTACAAAGACCTCACGCAGCCGGATGCGAAAGTCGTCGAGCTGCTGAACGACTTCGATGCGGCGTATCATTTCGTGGACAATCTCGGCGCGATCTTCTTTTTCCAGACGGACCTCGATGCGCCGCGCTACCGCGTGATCGCAGTGGACATCCGCGAGCCCGAACGCGCGAAATGGCATGAGACGATTCCGCAGGCGGCGGAAAAACTCGACGGCGTCAGCAGCGTCGGCGGCAAACTTTTCTGCCAATATCTCAAGGACGCTCACAGCGAGGTGAAGGTCTTCGCGCCCGCGCTGGATCGTCCGCCGGGCCGCTTCGCATTCGAGCGCACTCTCGCGCTGCCGGGCCTCGGCACCGTCGGCGGCTTCGGCGGAAGCGCACAGGACCGACAGACATTTTTCAGCTACACGAGCTTCACGGAGCCGGGCGCGATCTACCGGCTCGATGTCGCGACGTGCGAGGCGAAGCTGTGGAAAAAGCCGACCGTGGATTTTGACAGCGCGGCCTACGAGACGAAGCAGGTCTTCGTGACGAGCAAGGACGGCACGCGCGTCCCGATGTTCATCACGCACAAGCGCGGCCTCGCGCCCGACGGCAACTCGCCGACGATTCTCTACGGCTACGGCGGCTTCAATATTTCGCTCACGCCCGCATTCTCCATCTCGCGCGCGGTGTGGCTGGAAATGGGCGGCATCTACGCCGTCGCGACCCTGCGCGGCGGCGGCGAATACGGCGCGGACTGGCACAAGGCCGGGACGAAGCTGCAAAAGCAAAACGTCTTCGACGACTTCATCGCCGCCGCCAAATGGCTCATCGAAAACAAATACACGCGCCCGGAAAAGCTCGCCATCCAGGGCGGCAGCAACGGCGGCCTGCTCGTCGGCGCGGCGATGACCCAGCGGCCCGAGCTTTTCGGCGCAGCGATTCCCGCCGTCGGCGTGATGGACATGCTGCGCTTCCACAAATTCACCATCGGCTGGGCGTGGAAAAGCGACTACGGCAGCAGCGAAAACGCGGACGACTTCGCCGCGCTGCGCGCCTACTCGCCGTATCACAATCTCAAGCCCGGCACGCGCTATCCCGCCACACTCGTGATGACCGCCGACCACGACGACCGCGT
>BJFP01000242.1 GCA_014189875.1 Verrucomicrobiota bacterium
CCCGGCATTCGCAAAGCTTGGGAGCGCCGGGACTGGAAAGTCCCGGCTACAGAACCGCCGCGCGCAGTGCGTCCATCCGCCGCGCAAGCTCCGCACCCCGCATCCAGCTCGTCCGAACCGCCCACCACACGCGCGGGATTCCGCGCGGGACACGCAGCAGTCCCGCGAGCGATGCGATGATCTCGCCCCGCCCGTAGCCTTCGAGAAATGCCGTCGCCAGCGGCAGCCACTCGTCGCGCGCGCAGCGTCCGCACACATCCTGGAGCATCACGAGCAGATCGTCCGCATGACGGCGCGCCTCCGACAGTTCGCGATGATGCCGCATTTCAAAATCCACCAGCCGTGCGCGACCCGTCTTGGCATCGAACAAAAAATTTCCCGTGTGCGGATCGCCGTGGCTCCACGCCGCGCCGTGATGCCTCGAATGCAGGCGGTGCGCGCGGCGCAGTTCCGCACCCGCGGCCGCGAGATGCGCAGGCCGCAGCATGCCGGCTGCGAGATCCTGCGACAGGTCACGGCCGGGCAGCACGGAGACCGACGGATGACCATCCCGGGCGCACACCGCCGTGAACTCCGGCGCGTGCAGCAGCCGGAAGCAATCCACCTCCCACGCGCGCCACTCTTCATCGTCCGCAATCGCCTCCACCGGATTGCGCGCGAGTCGGAAGAACGCATTCGCCACGCGCATCACCAGCCACGCCGCGGGCCGCCTGCGCTTCGGCATCATCGCGTGCCCCCCGCACTCCGCGCACAGATCCGCGCGCTGCATCATCGCATCGTTATCAGTGAGCAGTGATCCCATTCGCGTGAAAATACTGGTGCGACCGGCGGAAAATCAAAGGCAGAAGATTACCGCGGCGCGTTCCCGTCCCCGCCCCCTATCGCGCCGCGTCCGCCGCCTGCACCGCGCGAACCTCCGCACCCTCCACAAGTGAATCCGGCGGGTTCACGATCACGCGATCCGCAGCGGTCACGCCTTCGATCACCTCGACCGACGATCCGAAATCACGCCCCAGGCCGACCTTCCTCAGCCGCACACGGTTGTCCGCACCGACAATGCCGACCATCGTGCCCTCGACTCGGAAAAGCAGCGCGTTCGCGGGAATCGTGAGCACGGCGTCCGGCTTCGCATCCTTGAAGCGCACCTGCACGTAGCTTCCTGCGAGCATCCCGCCCTTCGCGTTGTCCACTTCCAGTTCGGTGAGCAGCGTGCGCGATGCGGCGTCGAGCGTCTCCGCGGTTCGCACGATCTTCGCCTCGATCACACGTCCCGCATTTTCCGCCAGCGTGATCTCTGCGGTCTGCCCAGTCGCGATTGCACGCGTGTAATTTTGCGGGACACGCACGAAGACGCGCAGCTTCTCCGACTGCGCAACACGGAAAAGCTCACGCCCTGCACCCGCCGTCACGAGCTGGCCCACATCGAGCGTGCGCATCGTGACCGTCCCGGCAAATGGCGCGGTGATTTTTGCAAAGCCGAGCATCTCCTCCGCGCGCTGCACCTTCGCGCTTGCGGCATCCGCGCCCGCCTTCTTCAGCGCGAGGTCGGCCATTTTTTCTTCCGCCTCCTGTGCGCTCACGGTCCGCACACCGAGCATGTCCTTCCACCGCTTTGCAGTCGTGGCCGCAAGCGTGCGCGCTGCCTCAGCCTGCGCGAGTTCAGCGCGCGCCTGCGCGAGATCGCGCACGACCTCGGGCGTGTCGAGTTCGGCGAGGAGCTGATCCTTTTCGACATGGGCGCCGATGTCCACCAGCCAGCGGCGCACGTAGCCGTTTGCGCGCGCATGGATCGCCGCCTCGGTGAGCGCCTTCACCTCGCCCGAGAAAGTGATCTGCGGCGCGGCCTTCGCAGGCGCGGGCGCGATGACATCCACCGTCAGCATCGCGAGTTCGCGCGTCTCCCTCCGCACCGTCGAGCGCTCGCGCCACCGCGGGATAAACCCGATCGCAAATGCAACGACCACCACGATCAGCCCACCGTAAAAAAGTTTGCCCGGACGAAAGCCCGGCGGCCGCGCCGGTTTGCGCCACGCCGTGAAATCGCCACGCGGTGAATCGGGAATTTGCGGCGGCTCGGACACGTCCGCACCTTCGCGCGCCTGCACGGAATCGTCGAGGTAATCGGCGTGGGTCTTCATGGAAAATGTCAGTGCAGCGCGACTTCGGGCTTGGACGGCTCGTCGAGTTCCGTCTCCTCCGTCCGCGGCCTTGTGTTGCGGTGAAAAATCGCAAACACGACCGGGACGAAGAGCAATGTGGCAACCGTCGCGAGCAGGAGGCCGCCGATGACCGCGCGGCCAACGGGAGCATTTTGCTCCGCGCCTTCGCCGAGGCCGAGGCTCATGGGCAACATGCCGATGATCATCGCGAGCGCGGTCATCAGCACCGCGCGCAGGCGCGTGGAGCCGGCGTTCATCGCAGCAGTCGCAGCGTCCACGCCTTCGCGGAAGTTCGTCCGCGCAAAGCTCACGACGAGCACGGAGTTTGCGGTCGCGACGCCGAGGCTCATGATCATGCCCATCAGCGCAGGCACACTGAGCGTGGTCTGCGTGACCCATAGCGCCCACACGACGCCCGCGAGCGCGCCGGGCAGCGCGCTGATGATGATGAGCGGATCGAGCCAGCTCTGGAAATTCACCACGAGCAAAAGATAGATGAGCACGATCGCAATCACGAGGCCGACACCGAGGCCGACGTAGCTGTTGTGCATCGTCTCGGCCTGGCCTCGCATGATGATAAAGCTGCCGCGCGGGAGATCCTTTTTCGCCTCCTCGACCAACGGCCCGATGTCGCGCACGACGCCACCGAGATCGCGCCCGCTCACGCCGCCGAAGACATCAATCACCGGCATCACATCGTAATGCGAAATGATCGGCGGGTCCTGGCCGCGCTCGATGCTCGCGACATTCGTAAGGATCTGCCCCACACCCTCAGCCGCGCGTCCGCCGCCGAGCGGGATTGTCTCGAGCGCGCCGAGCGAATCCATGGCGTGTTCGGGTGCGCGGACATTGATCGAATACTGGATGCCCATCTGCCGGTTCAGCCAGTACGCGGGCTGCACCTGCCCGCTGCCGCTCAGGCTCAGCAGCACGGAATTCGCGACGTCGCGCTCGCTCAATCCGATCTCCGCGGACTTCCCGCGGTCCACGTTCAGCGTGAGCCGCGGCTGGTCGGCGGGCTGCTGCACCCGGACGTCCACGGCTCCCTGCACGCGGCGGATTTTTTCCGCGAGCCTCGCGGCGACTGCGCGGTTGGCCGACTGATCGCGCCCGTAGATTTGCACGTCGAACGGCGCGGGCAGCCCGAGGTTCAGCGTCTGGCTGACGATGTCGGCGGGCAGAAAATAGAACGTGATGCCCGGAAAATCACGGTTCAGCCGCGCGCGAAGGCGGCGCACGTATTGGTCGGTCGGGCGATGTCCCGCGCTGAGCGAGACGAGGATGTCCGCGTCGCCGGTGCCGATCACGCCGCTGTTGCTGTAGCTCAGCGCGATGCCGGAAAACGGGATGCCGATGTTGTCGAGCACGCCGGCGATTTCTTCCTTGGGGATGATCTCGCGCATGACATTCTCGACGCGCTCGACGAGCCGCGTCGTCTCCTCGATCCTCATGCCGCTGCGCCCGCGCATGTGCAGCCGGAACTGACCGCCATCCACTTTCGGAAAGAAATCCTGTCCGAGCATCGGCACGAGGATGAACGAGGCGATGCAGCCCGCGAGAAAGAGGATCGCGAAAATTCCACGACGCTGCATGACCGATGCGAGCAGCGCGCGGTAGCCGTTGCGGAATGCCGCGAAGCCCCGCTCAAACACGCGCTGAATGCGGACGAACGGCGCACTCCAACCCTTCGGCGGCGGTTCATGGGCGGTGCCCTCGGCGTCCTCGACCTCGTGGCTGTGGTACGGCGAACTGCGGTAGAACCACATCACGAGCGTGGGGATGAGCGTGCGCGAAAGCACGTAGCTCGCGAGCATCGCGAACACGACCGCCTCTGCGAGCGGCACGAAAAGAAACCGCGCAACGCCGGTGAGAAAAAACATCGGCACAAAGACGATGCAGATGCACAGCGTGCTCACAAACGCAGGCAGCGCGATCTCCTGTGCGCCGTCGAGGATCGCGGTGATGAGCGGCTTTCCCATCGCCATCTGCCGGTGGACGTTTTCGATCTCCACGGTCGCATCATCCACGAGGATGCCGACCGCGAGCGCGAGACCGCCGAGCGTCATGAGATTAATCGTCTCGCCGAGCGCGCTCAGCACGATGAGCGACGCTACCACGCTGAGCGGAATCGAGAGCGCGATGATCACCGTGCTGCGCCACGAGCCGATGAAGAGCAGGATCATCGCCGCCGTGAGCGCCGCGGCGATCACCCCTTCCTTCGCGACGTCATCAATCGCCGCACGCACGAACAGCGACTGGTCGGCGAACTCCTTGATGTCGAGATCCGCATTCACCGTCTTGCGCACCTGCGGGAGCCGCTCCTTCACCTTGCGCACCACATCGAGCGTGGACGCGAAGCCGCTCTTCATGATCGTGAGCAACGCGCCGCGCTGCCCGTCCATGCGGACCATGTTCGTCTGCGGATTGAAGCCATCATGCACCTGCGCCACGTCGCGCATCGTGATCGTCGCGCCATTCACGACGCGGATCGGCAGGTTGTTCAGATCATCAATCACCTGCGGGCTGCCGTTCGTCTCGATGTTGTATTCCGTGTCGCCGATTTTTGCCGTGCCTGCGGGGAGGATGAGGTTCTGCGCGTTCACCGCATCCACGACATCCTGCGGGCGCAGATTTTTCGCCTTCAGCGCATTGAGATCGAGGTCCACGATCACGTTGCGCATCCGCCCGCCGTACGGCCACGGGATCTGCGCGCCGGGCACGGTCACGAGGCCGATGCGCACCTGGTTCAGCGCGAGATCCGCGACCTCCTGCTCGCTCAGTTTTTTGCTCGAGAGACTGTATTGGAGAATGGGGACGGTGGACGCATTGTAGCGGATGACGAGCGGCGGCTGCTGGCCCGGCGGCATGAGGCGCAGCACCGTCTGCGCGACCGCGGTGATCTGCGCGACGCCGCCATCCACATTCGCGCCAGGCTGGAGGAAGACCTTGATGATGCCGATGCCGTTGTAGCTGTTCGACTCGATGTGCTCGATGTCGTTCACCGTGGCAGAGAGCGAACGCTCGTGGACGTAGAGGATGCGCTGCTCCACCTCGCGCGCATTCAGCCCCGCATACTGCCAGATGACCGAGATGACCGGGATATTGATCGAGGGAAAAATATCCGTCGGCGTGCGCTTGAGCACAAAGGGCGTCATGAGCAGCAACACGAGCGCCGCCACGACGAACGTGTACGGCCTGCGCAGTGCGAGGCGGACGATCCACATGTGCGGAAACTCGCACACCGCGCGGAAACGCATTGGACGTGCTTGCTCAGGGTGGAGGACGCCCTTGCTCCACCCGAAGCGTCCATTTCCCTCTTACTCTTATTCTTAATCCTAATCTTAATCCGCTTCGCCGTTCTGTCCCCCGGACGGGATTAAGAGGAACCCGCCTGCGCTCCCGCATCCGCAAACTGCCGCGGCGTGACGCCGAGGACGCGTTTGAAATGCCGCGCCATGTGACTCTGGTCGGCGAAGCCCGCATCCTGCGCGACGGCGGCCATCGTCCAGCCGCGCTCGGTGCGAATGAGTTCCTGCGCGCGGTCCACACGCAGGCGGATGAGGTAGTCGTGCGGCGGGTGGCCTGTCGCAGTCTTGAACTGCCGCGCGAAATGAAACGGGCTGAGGCCGGCGGCGTGCGCGAGTTCGTCGAGCGAGATCGGCTCGGCGATGCGGCGGCGCATGAGTTCCACCGCGCGGAGCACGGCGACGGGCGGCGCGACATCGGCGGGCTTGCGCGCCGGGAACTGCTGGTATTCGCGCAGGAGATGCACGGCGATGGCGCGCGAGATCCCCTCGGCGATCGTCGGTGCGCCGGGCGCAGCGTCGAGTTCGCCCGCGAGCGCACGCATGAGCGCACATGCGGGATGATCCGCGGGCAGCTTGCGGACATTCGCCTCCCCGTGCAGCGCAGTGGTTGCGCCGAGTTCGGCGGCGACGCGCTCGAAGAACCACGGCTCGAAGCCGAGTATGAGGATCTGCACTTCGCCGGTCCACCGGAACGAAACGGGGCGCCCGGCCGGAGTCACGCGCCCCTCGCCTGCGCGAAACACGACCTTGCGCACCTTTCCATCCACGACCACGTCGCTGCGCAGCGGCTTCAGAAAATAATAGAAGACGTGCTGCCGGATGCCCGACGCGTAGTTCACGTGACCGGAATGCCCGCGACGCTCCTGAAGGAAAAGGCCGGGCCATCCGTGCGAGCGCCGCACGACGGTGATCGCGGCGGGCACGTAGGTCTCGACGTCCACGAGAGGGAGGGAGGCGCGCGGGGTCATTTGGGCGCGGATGATAGGTCGGGCGGCGGCGGAATGCCAGCGGAGGGTGGGGCGGAGAAGCGGAGTGCTCAGTGCTCAGTGCTCAGTGGCCGCACATTTTGAGTCTGAAAACTGAGAACTGAGCACTGAGCACTTTCCCGCTCACGCAGCGCGCACCGCGTCGTGTCTTGCGAAATGCCGGCACCCCGCACTACTCTCCCGCCATCGTGAAAACCCTACTGCTCACTCTCCTCATCCTCACCACCGCGTGCTTCGCCCAGCAGGAGGCGGCGGATTTCAAGGCGCTCGAGAAAAAGGCCGCGGACGGCGACCCGGAGGCGCAGATCGCGCTCGGTCTCGCGTACGACGTAGGCCGCGGAGTCGAGCAGGATCGGAGGAAAGCCGTGGAGTGGTTTCAAAAGGCGGCGG
>BJFP01000243.1 GCA_014189875.1 Verrucomicrobiota bacterium
GGCGATCTTACCGACGCGCCGTGGAAGCCTGCGAGCCAGACCGAGATCGTCCGCCTGGTCCATGACGCCGCGTCCCGGGTCGCCGACGCATGGTATCTGCAAGGGCACACCCAGAACATGCTGCGTGCCTACCAGTGGATCGTGCGGAACATTCCGGATGAGAACCGTCATCTGCCGGAGGCGCTGTACTGGCTGGCGATGGAAAATGCGAAAGGCGAGGCCGGGAAGACCCCGGAAGGAAAACGGAAGACGGCCGAGGCGCTGTGGAGCGATCTGGTTGCATCGTCCTTCGACAACGACCCGAAGGTTTTCAAGAAATCGCTTCGTCCGTGGGTCGGGACCGAGGGGGCGGCGAAATATGTGAAGAGCGCGATACTCAGGAGCGGACAGCTTTTCGGCGAAGTGAATGATCACGAGCGCGCGGCGCGGGCATTCAGCGCATACTTGGGGCTCTATCCTGACGAAGCCAGGAAGCAGCGGCCCAGGAACGCGCCGGTCGAGTTCCGTGATGAAAAGGACAGCATCGCGCGCTATGCGCTGGGACGGGAGTACGCGGCGCTGGGCAACACTGAAAAACTGGTCGAGGCCTACTCGCCTTACCTGAATGGTTTCCGCGACGACCGGTTCCGCGTTTCCGCGCTGAAGGTGCTCGGCTTTCACGCCGGGAAGGGGAGCGTGAAGGAGCGCGCAGTGGACGCCTACGCCACTTTGCTCGACGAATATGGCCCGGTGGAACTCGACGCAAAGACAGGCGCTCCGGTTCCGCTGCCGCGAAATCAATGGCTGCGCCATAACACGGGCGGGTGGGATGGCATCCGTGAAACGCCGCCCCCGGAACTGGATCTCGGCGAAATCCGTTATGCGCTCGGGTTTCTCTATTGGAAAAACGAGGAGTGGGGTCCCTGCGCGCAGACGCTCGCGCCTTTCGCCGCCGACCGGTCGCTCGCAAAAAACAAGTCGCGCGACAAGGCGCTCTTCATGGCGGCCCAGAGCTGCTACAAGCTCGCCGATTTTGCGGGCGGAGTGAAGATGCTCCAGGCACTCGTGCGTGATTATCCAAGGTTTGACGCCATCGAGGAGGCATACGTGAAACTTGCCGCCGGCCTCGTGGAGACGAAGGAATGGAAGGACTTCGAATTGGTGGGCCGGACGTTCCTCAACGAGTGGCCGCGCTCCGACCGGCGGCCGCGCATGGATCTTTACGGAGCGGTGGCGAATGCCGCCCAGGGCCGCCGGGACGTTGCGATGACCACATTCAACGGACTGATCAGTGGCGACACCTTCGCGGACGTGAAGGCCGACGCCGCATATTACGCGGGGATGGTGTCTCTTGAGACAGGCGTCGGCGAGCCTCTGAAGGCGCTCGCGTTTTTTGAGAAAAGTGTCGGGGCCTTTCCCACGGATCGCGCCTGTCTCGAGGCGGCCAGGGCCTACCAGAAAGCCGGCAGACCGGACGCGGCGCGTGCCATGGCCGAACGAATTGGCCGGGATTTTCCGCGGGGCAACCCGCGCGTCATCAATGAAGCCCGGGCGCTCCTGCCCGGCATCCTCAAGGATCTTGCAAACAAAAAATAGAACATGAAAACCAAACTGATCGGATTGGCGGCGATTGCCGCCATAGCCTCCCTCGTCACACCATTCACCCACGGACAGGAGGAAAAACTGGACCTCAGTTCCGCGCTCGGAGACAAGGGCGCGGCGCTGAAGGCGGAAACGGAGGAGGCGGGGCCCGGCGATAACAAGCGGTTCACGATCCGGACCGACGACAACATTCTGCCGCTCGAAATCAACGATGTGTACAGGAATGACCAGAAGACATTCTTCAAGATCGTCGAGATTCCATCGAAGGGATCGAAAGGCGGCATCTTTGTTGTGGAACGCACGGCGGGAAGCACCGATCCGGACCGCAAGTTCCACCGTGTCTCCGGGCTCGGTCCGGTGACGCTCGCCTCACGGCTCACGTTGCTGGACATCTATCTGCTCGGCGGCATGTTCATGCACCCGATCGCGTTGCTCGGGATTTTCACCATCATCCTCTCACTGAACTGCCTCTGGATTTACCGCCGCAAGGCGCAATGCCCGCAGGCATTTGTCGATGCCTCGTGGAAGGCGCTGCAGAATCGCGACCTCGTCGAGTTCGACCGCCTGGCGAAGGCCGAGCGCGGGCTTTTCCCGGCGATTTGCCGGACGCTGACGGATCGCTGGGAGACCTCCACGGTGGAGGACATCGAAGGCCGGGCGGAAAGCGTCGCCGCCACTCACATCAACCGGCTGCGAACGCCGGTGAAGACGCTGAACCTGATCGCGGCGGCGGCCCCGTTGCTCGGCCTGCTGGGCACGATTGTCGGCATGGTGCTGGTCTTCGAGGCCGTTGCCGGCGCCACGGGCGCGGCAAAGGCGCAGGCGCTCGCGGCAGGCATCCGCGTGAAGCTTTTCTGCACCGCGGCTGCGCTGGCCGTCGCGATCCCCTCGCTGTTTGCCTATTTCGGTTTCAACCAGATGCTCGGCGGGCTCATCTCCCGGTGCGAACTGTTGATCGAACAGTTCATGCACCAGGTGAAGATTCTGAAGCGCAAATCCGGCGGACCCGCCTCCGGGGCGCAGGAGCACGCCATCCATCTCAGGGTGCCCGCTGACGGCGGAAGCGCGCCCGGCGTGGCAACCGCAATCACAGACCGGGGCTGATATATGAAACTCAATCGCGACGAATTCGAGGCGCTGCACATCGACATGACCCCGTTGGTCGATGCGATCTTCGCCATCATCCTGTTCCTGCTCGTGACCTCGTCGTTCATCGACAGCATGGAGCAGGACCTCTCGATCCAGCTCCCCACCCAGGGGAAGGCTGTCAAGGTCACCCAGCCGCCGGCGCGTCCCATCATCGTCAACGTCCGCTACCTGCCCGGCGGCCAGGCGCTCTATCACGTCGAAAACCAGCCGCTCACGCTCCCCGCGATCACGTCCAATCTCAGCCGCGCGAAGGTGCGCAATGCCGATCAGAATGTCGTCATCCGTGGCGACCGGAACGTGAAGTGGGAGCACATCGCGGCTGTCATGGGCTGCGCCGCGCAGGCTGGCATCACCAAGGTCTCGGCGACAGTCGAGATTCAGGAAAACAAATAGGAGGACCCCGCCATGACCACCGGAACCGAAGAACCAAGGACGCCTTCCGTCACGAAGCTGGACCAGGCCGGGGCGGACACGGCGATTTTGGACAAGCGCGCCGTGCTCGCCGGCCTGCTGCTCTGCACGCTGCTGGCCGTGCTCGCGCTCATCTGGCGCTTCGCCGTGGGAAGCGAGACGCGCCGCCCGCCGGAGGAGTTCCAGTTCAGCGTCGCCGAGCACAACGTCGAGGAGTTCAAACTCACGCAGCCCGTGCGCGATGTGGTGAAGGAGATCGTCGAGACCCTCCCGGAGGCGAAGACGCAGGTCGAGGAACGCCCCAACATCCAGATCTCGCAAAACCCCGTCGAGGTGCCCGTGACGCAGGAGATCGTCCAGAGCAACAACATCGCCGTTGAAACGCCAAAAATTGACGTGAGCGCGACGCAGATGGAAATCCAGGACGCCCCCGCCGATATCTCGCTCGTGACGGAAACGGTCAATTATGCAGTGCAACCCATCGCCGCCGACACGCAGTCGGCCGCGGACATCTTCAAGTACAAGGATCCGACGCCGCGCGACAAGATGGCGGTCTTCACGATGAATTCCGCGCCACGGCCCGGCCGGGACGTGAAGGTGATGGCGAAGGCCTTCGGTGACCAGAAAGCACCGACGATCGGCAAGCTCGGTCCGGCGAACATCAACCTCTTCGGTTCCGGTGATTTCTCGCGCACGATGGAAGCCTCGGGCGGGGTGAAGGCGCGAACCGCGGTGGATGCGGCCCTGCACTGGCTCGCCGTGCATCAGGATGGCGACGGCAGTTGGAAGGCGGAGAAATTCGAGGGCCAGCCCGGGGGCAATCTTGCGGACACCGCGCTCTCGGCGCTTGCATTCATGGGGGGCGGCAACACGATCCGCAAAGGCGAATACCGCCGGAACGTGCTGAAGGCGCTCGAGGCCATCATGCGCCAGCAGAAGCCCGACGGGCTCATCACCGCGGGGGGGGACAACCTTTACACACACGCCATCTGCACCATTGCGCTCTGCGAGGCGCACGGGCGCGCCCGTGACGAGCGGATCGGTGCCGCGGCCCAGAAGGCGATCGACTACTGTGCGTCGGCCGTGAACGCCGATGGGGGCTGGCGCTACAAGCCGCAAAGTCCGATGAGCGATTTTTCCGTCACCGCGTGGTTCCTGCAGGCGCTCAAGACGGCCAAGCTGGGGCAGGTGAAATTCGAGAGCGCGCTCTCGTCGCGCGCGCTGGCGTATCTTGATTCGGTCACGGACTCGGGCGCGAGCAAGGAGTCGAGCGGAGCCGTCTCGTATCTCATGAATCCCGACCGCACCTTCGATCGCGGTTCACCGGCGCTCACCGCGGCCGGGATGCTCATCCGGCAGGTCAACGGCACAGGCGTGAAAAATCACCTGCTGGTGAAAGGCGCCGAACTGACCCGGCAACGCCCGCCCCGATGGGAGGCAAAGAATTTCTACGAGTGGTACTACGCCACGTATGCGATGCACAACATGGGCGGCGAGTACCGCATATGGTGGAACCAGCGCATGAGGGACGTGCTGGTCGAGCACCAGAGCCGCGAAGGCGACCTCGCCGGGAGCTGGGATCCGAAAGGAGACAATTGGGCCGCGACAGGCGGTCGTGTCTATACCACCGCGCTGGGCGCGCTCTGCCTCGAAGTCTATTACCGCTATTCCGAGGCGCTCAACAGCTTCGGCGTCGCCCCGGACCTGGACGAATTGTTTTTCCAATAGCTGGCTGGCTGGCTGGCTGGAATTTGCGTTCGCGCCCGCCGCACCGGAAACGGTCAGAACGGGGATCGGTGCCGGGGAGTGAGGGGGGCTGTTGCGCCGACAACAACATTCGTGTCCACTGCGCCATAGTTGGAGCCGGTCGCATGAGCCAGTATTCGGTTTGCGTCTTCGGCTCGCGCCAAAGTGACGACCAGCAGAATGGTGAAGAGCGCCGCTACCGTGTTCACTTTCATTTTCATCTCCTCGTCCAACGTTGCAGGTCAGGCGCGCTGTCAAGCGTCGCCTGCACCTGCTTGTTCGGCTGGTCGTCTCCTTCTACTTGCTACGGAAGCGGAACGAATACAAGTCGCACTCGCGCATCGCGAAACGTAGGCGCACCGGTTTCCCTGCGATGGCGGCGAGGTCCGAGGTGTTCTTCCATCTCACCCGCCGCTCGATCGCGTCGCCAATGACGGCCTGGCAATCATCCAGGCCGAACCCCGGTAGTGCCTGGCCCGAAGCGTCCTGGATCTCGACCCGCAGCGAGCCGGCTGCCCCGGTGCTGAAGTTCACGGACAGGGCATCGCCAGCGAAGATGAGGGGCTTGGTGCGCAGTTCGCCGCCGCCGGCGCCGGCGTTCACGGAGATGAAGCCGTCGGTCCGCAGGGTGTAGCGATAGCCACTTGCTTCTTGATAGATGGACATCTCCTCGGGGCCTGTCGGCACAACATTGTGTGATACGTAGTTCGCCCTTTGTTTCCATCGTGCCGGATCCAAGCCTGGCCGGATGAAGGCCTCCTTGAAGGTGCGCTGATATGAAGCGGAACCGGCGCGCATGGTCATGAGCATGATGTCGGTCGTGCCGTACTTGCCCTCCACCGGTTCTCCCATCTCGATGCCACACGTGAATCTAATCGGCAATGCGACATAGATATGCGGCGCGCGGAAATAAGGATGCGTCTCATTCGTGTAGAGTTGTTCGCCTGGAAGATTGGCGTCGGTGTCGACCAGCGGAGTCCACTTGATGAAGTCGGTCGAGGTCGTCCGACTGACTCGCCGCTGGAACTTCTTGTACGGATCCGTCTGTGGAGGCTTGATCATGCCCCAGGTGCGGACAAAACAGACATAGCAGTTCTCGGCCTCGGACCAGAAGGCCGGACTCGACGAATCGAAGGGCCAGGGCGTTCCGGGGGCCTGATTCGGCGTTTTTATGACAGGCGCGTCCTGGATCTTGCTCCAGTGGATACCATCGGCGCTCTTGAAAGCGACCAGTCCGGTCCCTCCCGATCCCGCCAGCGCTTTGTACCGGGCGGCCGGACCGACACCGGGCCGGGTGTCGAGGAAGGGGGTGAAGTTGTGGGTGAACGGAGCCTGGCGGGCCAGGATCACATTGCCGCCCTTCGAGCTTTGGATCTTTGTGATGCCCAGGTCGGGGAACGTCCATTCGATGCCGTCGCGGCTTTCCGCATAGCAGGTGATCTCGTTCGGTTCGTTGTCTGCGTTGCGCTCCCCATACCGTCCCTTATCGTACCCGGGAATGTCGGTACGATAGTACGCCCGGTAGAGATCCCCGTCCTTGATGATGGTGCCATAACCGCCGCTCGGCAGGGGACTCTTGGCGGGCATTTGCTTGACCGGCGCGTGCAATCGGAACGCGACGCCCGTCATGCGCTCGACAAGATGATCGTCGACGAAAAGCTCCAGTCGTGTGCCGATCTCAAGGGGTTTCATGCTCGTGCTCTTCTCCTGTGCGGGCAGCGATGATGCTGCCATGATCATGATCAAGACTGCTAGGAATTTGCTTTCGCGTCCGCCGCACCGGAAGCGGTCAGAACGGGGATGGGCGTGGGGAGTGAGGGGGTTTTGGGGGAGCGAGGGGTGGAAAAGAGGTTGAAGTGCGCTGGTGACGCTGCTCCTCAAGGGAGATTTCGTGGGGCAGGATGTGGTCGCGGTGAAATTCATACGTTCGGACGTTGTTCGCGAGAATGATG
>BJFP01000244.1 GCA_014189875.1 Verrucomicrobiota bacterium
GGACACTGCCGCCAGGGGGCGGACCGGTGACGGTCATGCCGATCAAGCGGGAGGACGGCTGGCTCAGCGATGCCGACCTGTATGACCGCAAGCATGCCACGGCCCCGTTCGCGGATTACACAGGGGACAAGTCCAAAGCCTGGTGGCACTTCGACAGGGAAATCGCAAAGGCGGGCGACATCTTGCAGAGGAATGCGGGAAATTACCAGGCCCTCAGCTCCCCGACCGTCACCTGGCTCGATGACGGCGACGGCTGGACATTCCGCGTCAAGTCGGAGTTTCTCGACAGGATGCCGTCCATCTACGGTGGCAAAGTCGGGGACAAGGTGGTCGGCCACGCAACGACGCCGATTTTCTACCGCTGCCTGGCTGCCGATGGGATCACTCGGGTCGGTCCCGATACCTTCCGCGTCCTGCGCCCGACGAAGCCGGTCTTCATCGTGGCCGTCAACGAAGGGGACGAACACTTCCAGCGTACCAGTCGCACGACCAACCTGACGATCCCGCAGGCTTCGGGAACGGAGCAGGCGATCGAATTTCCGGCGCCAGCCAGCATGCGTGTCGGCGGAGAACCACAGCCGCTCACGGCCCGGGCGACGTCGAAATTGCCGGTGTATTACGAGGTTGATTACGGTCCGGTCGAGGTGAAGGACGGGACGTTGTTGCTCTCGGAGTTGCCGGTGGGGGCAAAGCTGCCGATCCAGTGCAAGGTGACCGCATATCAACAAGGCCGCCGCATCGGGGACATGATCTCTCCTGCGACTGCCGTGTCACGGACGTTTGAGGTGATCGCGGGAGACTGAAAGCTGGCTGCGGGAAACGCGGGCGCGAACTCCGTAGTCCAAATTTCGAGACATCGGTTCAGCACTGCGACAACTATCAGTCCTTTGGGAGCCTGCCCAGCGCGGTGAGATTGTCGGCTTCGAGCAGGCGCATCGCGGTCGAACAGGGACTCTCCGGCGGCACCTCGATCCGCCAAGGATGAATGCAGCAGCCACGCCGGAAACAATTTCCAAAGACGCGACAGGTCACGGAATCGCATGGACAAATTTTCTATTGATAGGTCTGGGGCTGCGTTCAGTTGTGCGCGCGTTTTCGCCATCACCGAAACTGCTGGGGCTGTATCGCTCGAACTGCTATTGGGGCTTCTTAACTCCAAGCTCATAGAGTTTTACTTGCATAGGCGGGCACCTCTCAAGAGCGGTGGATATTACTCATATTCAGCATCGGTGTTGAGCTCGGTACCCATAAAAACGGGACATGCGGCTGGAATTGTGGAGGGCCTTGTGAAACAAATCCTCAAGGAGAAACGCACGCCCCCCCGCCGCCGACACGAGCGCCTTGGAGCGCGAGATCGACCAACAGCTTTACGCCCTCTACGGCCTGACGCCGGAGGAAATCGCCATCGTGGAGGGCACCGCCCAATGAAGCTGCCCAACGCCGAACACGCCATCATCCCGGAGCGGAAGGTGACGCTTTACCTTCTCAATCCGGCGCATCCTGCTGGTGGAAGCAAGGCGGCATTTTTCCTGCACTTCGGCTTTACGGTGGGCCAATGGCAGGTGCTCGCTGAAACACTGCGCCGACATGCCTTGGAAAACGAAGTGGTGGCGAGTGAGGAGACACCGCACGGCGTCCGCTACGCCGTGGACGGCCCGATGAACGCGCCAGCGGGTGAGCGCTTGAGTGTCCGCAGGGCATGGTTTATCGATCCCGGCAGTGACGTGCCGCGCTTTGTGACCGCACATCCATTACCAAAACAATGAAACCGATCAACGAACTCGATTGTGTAGCACTGACCTGCGACGTGCCGGAACACGGGTTGATGCGGGGAGACGTGGGCACTGCCGTGCTGGTGCATGGTGAAGGCGTGGCCTATGAGGTGGAATTTGTCGGCTACGACGGGCACACCGTGGCGCTCCTCACGCTGGAGCGCGCCCAACTGCGCACCCTTGAGCCCCGCGACATCCCGCACGCCCGGGAACTCGCAGCAGCTTGACCGCCGCCTTCCTCGAAGACCTCATCACACCCTGCGTGATGGAGAGCACCTTCCGCGAGCACATGGCGTCCCGACAACTGTCGGTATTCCACGACACCGTGGCCCCGCACCTCGCCGCCTACGCCCCCAAGGCCAGCGCCACCCACCCCACCTCCGCCCTCGCCCTGTTGCGAAAGCGCCTATGACTCAAAACCGAAAGCCCTGGGACAGGATTGTCCGCGTTACGTCACTTTAGCGGCAGGTAAAGCTTCGCGATGTATTCGTTTGCGGCCCTGCTCCACTCGAAGCGCACGGCTCTTGCGCTCGCGACCATCTTTGCCCAGCCCCCGGCGTCGGAGATTTTCATCGCGACGGCCTTGCGCACGGCGGCGGCGAAATTGTCCGCCTTTTCCACGAGGCTCCCGCCGGAAAAAAGGAAGCCGTCCGTGCCGTCACGGATCGTGTCCTTCAGCCCGCCAGTCGCGTGCGCGACGACAACCTGGCCGTCGCGCATCGCGAGCATCTGCGCGATGCCGCACGGCTCGAAGCTCGACGGCATGAGAAACATGTCGCCGCTCGCGTACAGCGCGTCGGCAATCGGCGCGGCGAAGCCGTTGATGAAAATGAAATTCGTGTAGCGCACCGCGAGGCCGGTGAGGAAATCCTCGATGTCGTGCTCGCCGGAACTGATCATCACGAGCACGCCCTTGTCGCCGAGATCGCGCAGGATCTGCTCAAGCGCGGACACGCCGCATTTTCCCGCGACGGACTCGCTGACGGGCGTGCGCATGAGATCCACTTTCTGGCCCGCAGCGCGCGTCACGCAGGTGAGCAGGAGCTTTTCCGCCGATGGGACGAGCGCGGGATTTCCAAACCGCGCGAGCACGGTGATGTGCGGGAGCCAGCGGCGTTTTTCGTCCGGCGCAGAGTGCAGCAGCGACGGGAGCAGGTCGCGCACATTTCCGAAAAGCCGCGCGGCATCGAGCTTCGGCGGCACGCGGCCGGCGGGATATTCGCAGCCGTTCAGGATGCCGTGCAGACGGCCTGCGGCGGCGGCATTCCGCATATCCTCATCGAGGCCCTCACCGCCGCAGCGGCCCGTCGCGGGATCGTTCGGCAGCAGCACTTCCTGCGCGTAGGTCGGCGAGACGACATGCACGGCGTCCGCGAGGCGGATGGCGGTGAGCATGGGATTGAAGCACGCAGGCCACCGCGGATCGCGGAGCACGGAATCGCGGTGCGGTGCGGCGGTGCGGCGACTCCATTCCACGCCGACCAGATCGGGGAACCACGTCTCCAGCGATGAGTCGTCGCCGGCGATCGGACGCGCGCCCTGGTAGGCGAGATTGTGAATGGTGAACGCGATGCGGATGCCGCGGAGGAATGCGAAGTCGGGATGGAATTCGCGCAGCGCAAAAAGGAAACCCGTCTGCCAGTCATGCAGGTGCAGGCAGTCCACTTTGCCAAATGCGCCCGCACGGATCGCGTCACCCGCGATGCGGCAGAAGTGCGCGAACTTCGTCGCATCCGACGCGAACGGACGGTCGGCGGAATCCGCGACGTAGATCGCGTGCGAGCGGAGCAGCGGGTGATCCACGACGATGTTGCGCACGCCCGCGGAACCGGCGCCGGGTTTTGCCGGGCAGTCGTACAGCACCGGTGCCGCGCCCGCATGGCTCGGAAGAGTCGGCACACCGGTGCACCGCGCCGCACCCGGCAGGGCGTGCAGGTGGCCATACGACGGCGCGAGCACGATCACCTCGCAGCCCGCGGCGGCGAGCGCGCGCGGCGCATCGCGCACGACATCAGCGACACCGCCGACCTTGCACAGCGGGATGGCGTCGTTCTCCGCCACAATCATCAAGATGCGCAGCGGCGGCACGGCATTCGTAGGCGTGGCCTGCGGCGCGGGCGCCTTCTTTTTTCCAGCGGCAGATTTTTTCATCTCACGCGCATCCTGCCGCACCGAGACCGCGGGCTCAATGCGATTGATGGCATTCTCGAAAAGCCGTGCGCGGAACGTGAGCATGCGCAGTTGGCAAGCGCACCGCGTGTGCTAGGAACTGCGCGCCATGTTCCGCGCTGCCGCCATCTTTCTCGTCTTCGCATCGTCGCTGATCGCGCGTGACTTTGATCCAAAGCGCGACGTGTTTGCATTCTCAAACGACACGGTGATGAACTACTCGGTGACGCACGACGGGCGGCTGCACGTCGGGGAGAAAAAGGCGAAGTCCGACAAGCCCACGCACTGCTGTTTTCTCTTCACGCGGTCGGCGATGCAGTTCTGGAAATTCGCGCACTTCGAGCCGAAACAGCCGCGGCTCCCGGACGCAGAATACCGCGCACGCGTCCGTGCGGTTTTCCGCATTCCAACGTGGATGGGGCGCAAGGAGCGCATCGTCTTTCCCGGCTACGCGGACCTGTGGTCGTTTTCGCGCGAGCACGAGAAAATCCTGCGCGCCGATCTCGGAAGCTGGCTGCTCACCTACCTGCGCATCGGCAACTGGCGGATGATGAATCCTGTCATCCGGCTTCAGCAGCGGCATTTTGCGGAGAAGCTTTTTGCGGATGTGAGCAAGGGCGGGGTGCGCGCGATGTATCTCGCGAAATTCCCGCACATGAACCACGTCGTGCTCGCGTATCACGCCGAGCGGCTGGCTGGCGGCGGGATGCGCTTCCAAGTGTACGACTCAAACTACGCGGGCGAACCGAAGCGGCTCGACTACGTGCCGCGCAGCAATCTTTTCGACTTTGAAAAATGCTTCTACTGGCCCGGAGGCGAACTGCGCGCATTCCCCGTGTATGACAGTCCGCTGCACTAGGGCTCGGAGGCGATTTTGAAACCGATGCGGAGTGCTCAGTTCTCAGTTCTCAGCATCGAAGTCGGACGCGCTATCTGAGCACTGAGCACTGAGCACTGAGCACTGAGCACTACCCCGCTCGCATTACAAACGGCCTCACACTGAACCAATGATCCTCGCATCCGCATCCGTCGCCCCGTCGCCGCCGTGGCTCATCGCGCCGTTTGCGCTGCTGCTGCTTTGCATCGCGCTCGGGCCGCTGGCGTTTGCAAAATTCTGGCACCGGCGGTATCCGGTCATCGCGCTCGGGTTCGCGGCGATCAGCGCGGCATGTCAGTGGATCACTGGCGGCACTTTTGCTCCGCTGCTGCATGCGCTGGAGGAATACGCGGGGTTCATCGCGCTCATCGCGTCGCTCTACATCGTGAGCGGCGGCATTCACATCCGCGTGAAGGGCGAGGCGACGACGGCGGTGAATTGCGTCTTCCTCGCCATCGGCGCGGTGCTTGCAAATGTCATCGGCACGACGGGCGCGTCCATGCTGCTCATCCGTCCGTGGATTCGGATGAACAAGTATCGCATCACGTCATTCCACGTCGTGTTCTTCATTTTCATCGTGAGCAATATCGGGGGCTGCCTCACGCCCATCGGGGATCCGCCGCTCTACATGGGTTACTTGAAAGGCGTGCCATTTTGGTGGGTGCTGGAGCATTGCTGGCAAGGCTGGCTCGTCGCAGTCGCGGGACTCATCGCCATCTTCGCCGTGTTCGATCGCGTGAACTTCCTCCGCGCTCCGAAACAAGTGCGCGACGCGGAAACTGCGCACGAGACATGGACGTTCCGCGGAATGCACAATCTGATCTTCCTCGCGGTGATTCTCGTCGCCGTGCTGATGCTCCCGCCCGGCTGGCGCGAAGGCACGATGGCCGCCGCCGCGCTCGGCTCGTGGTTCACGACGAAGCGCGACATTCACAAGGCAAACGACTTCGCGTGGGAGCCGGTGAAGGAGGTCGCGTGGCTGTTCATCGGCATCTTCATCACGATGACTCCCGCGCTGCACTACCTGCAATCGTCCCCGCCGCCGCTCGCGAGCGCGCACGGATTTTACTGGGCGACAGGCGCGCTCTCTGCCGCGCTCGACAATGCGCCGACGTATCTCGCATTCCTCGCCACCGCGCTCGGGCAGCAGCATCTCGCGATGGAAAATGTCGCGGACATCCACACATTCGCTGGCGCGCACGCAGGCACGCTCGAGGCCATCTCGCTCGGCGCGGTGTTCTTCGGCGCGATGACCTACATCGGCAACGGGCCGAACTTCATGGTGAAGGCGATCGCCGAGCACGCGAAGGTGAAGACGCCGTCGTTCCTCGGCTACGTCGTGCGGTTCGCGCTGCCCATCCTGCTGCCGTTTCTTGCGCTCATCGGCATCCTGTTCTTCTCGCGCTGGCACATCTTCGGGTGAAAGGAATGAGAAGCAGGAATCCAGAAAATCAGGAAACCGCATCCGCATCGTCCTCCTGATTTCATGGCTTCCTGCTCAAACTTTTTCGCGACCTTGCGAACGCACGCTTACAGTCGCTAGCGTCGCGCCATGTTCACCGGACTGGTCATCGAAACAGGCGAGCTTCTCTCGCTCGAACGCACGGGCGCGAGCGCGCGACTCACGCTGCGTGCGCCGCTCACCGGCCCGCGCGCGGAGATCGGCGACAGCGTCGCAGTGAATGGCTGCTGCCTCACCGTGACCGTGCGCGACGGCGAGAAGCTCAGCTTTGATCTGCTCGCGGAAACGCTGCGCGTCACGAATCTCGGCGATCTCGCGGCCGGCTCGCGCGTGAACCTCGAACCCGCGCTCGGCGCGGGCGCGAAGCTCGGCGGGCATTTCGTGCAGGGGCATGTGGACACGACCGCTGAGGTGCTCGATTTCTCGCCGCACGGCGCGGACTTCCGGCTCGAAGTCGCGCTGCCCGCGGACTTCGCACAATACGTCGCGCACAAGGGCAGCATCGCAGTGGACGGCATCAGCCTCACCGTCGCTGTGGTGCTCGATAGCGGTGCCGG
>BJFP01000245.1 GCA_014189875.1 Verrucomicrobiota bacterium
GCATCTGCATGCGAGGATCTTTGTCGCTCACGAGGGCGAGAATGGCCGGGAGGAGCTTTTCATCGGGCGCCGGGCTGAGCAGTGGATCGGCGAGCCGCACGACAGCGGCGCGCACGCCCACAGGAGCGGTCCCGAGCGCGGCCGTGAGCGTTGGCGCATCGAGCGCATCGAGTCCACGTAGTGTCCAGAGGGCGTGCAGCGCGCCGAAGCCAACGTCGCCTGCGGCAAGCTGTTTCAGAGCAGGCACGGCGGCGGCATCGGCGTGCTCGACGAGCAGGCGCTGCGCAGTGTCCCGCCACCAGCCGTTCGGGTGGGCGAGCGCTTTCACGAGGTCGGACGTGGCTGCCCTTCCGAGCGCCGGACGCGGGCCGGGTGCGGCGCTTTCATGAACGATGCGAAAGATGCGCCCGAGATGCAGCGGCTGCGCCAGTCCGCGCTGCGCGATCTGATCGCGCAAATACGCGGAGAGGAAGTTTCTGTGCTGCAAAATGCCGTGATGAAAATCGGCGATGTAGAGCGCGCCGTCGGGGCCGGTCGCGAGATTCACCGGGCGGAAGCGTTCGTCGGTCGAGACGAGAAAATCGACATCGGTATGCACGCTGGTGGCGGTCAGGCCCGGACCCTGTGCTGTGAGAACCTGTCGGGAAATCAGGTTGCCCGAGGGTTCGCAGACGAAGGCGTTGCCGCGAAACTCCGCCGGAAAGTGGTCGCCGCGATAAATGTGCGGCCCGCATGCGGCGGTGACGGTGGTCATTTTTCCGCTCGCGCCGACGTCGTTGTAGGCGCGGTTGATGCCTGCGGTGACGCGCCCGGGAAAGACTTGGCTTTTTGCGCTCACGCCGCCGCGCATGCTGCCGGGGAACACGTCGGCGAGGAGCATGACACTGTTGCCGTTGTAAAAGAGCCGCCCGAAATCGTCCTGCGCGAGGCCATACTGCCCGCGCTGCGGTGCGCCCTCGCGCACCCATTTCCCGCCACTCTGCCGGAAGCGCCACGGGAAGTGCGCGCCGTAGAACCAGTTGTCGAGCGCACGGAGCGTGCTGTTGGGGTTGTATTCCGGGCCGCCGCGGGTGCCGTAGTCGGTGAAGATGGCGGTCTTCTCGTCGCACTTCCCGTCGCCGTCCGTGTCGCGGCAGAACCACAAGTTCGGCGGTTCGCCCACGAGCACACCGCCGTGTGCCAGCGCGACCGAGCGCGGAAGCACGAGGCCGTCGAGGAAGACGGTGCGCTTGTCGAATTTGCCGTCGCCGTCCGTGTCTTCGAGCACCACGATGTCGCCGCTTGGCTCGTTCTCGCCCTTGCCGTCTGGGTCGGGCATGTAACCGCGCATTTCAGCGACGTAGAGTCGCCCGTCGGGGTCGAAGGCCATCGCCACCGGGTTCTGCACGAGCGGCTCGCTGGCCACGAGTTCGATGCGAAAGCCGGGCGGCAGTCGGAACGACTTCACCGCATCCTCGCCCGTGAGCACGGGCGACGGCGGCACGTCCCATTTGAACTTCGGCTGCTGCTTCGCGAGATCGCCGCCCGGCGGTCCGGCGGAAAGCGAGGTCGCGAGCGCGGCGGAAAGCGCGACGAAAGCGGCGCAGCGTTTCATTTCACGAAGGCATCATACTGCGCCTGAGCTGCCTTGCGAAATGCCGCGCGCTGTTCGTCGGTCGGCTTCGCGCTGACACCCTCGGCCAGCTCGGTGAGGAAGCGGTATTTGAGCGTGAGCGTCTCGTCATTTTTCAGCGCCTTCGCGAAGAAGAAACCGAAGCGTCCGTAGTCGCGCCGTGAGAGTTCCTCGACGGGATTTGTCGGCGCGTTGAATTCCGAGGCGTGATACCAGCGGTCACCGATCGGAAAGGTGAAGCGCACCCATTTCATTTCCTTGCTCGCAACTTTTCTGCCCTGCCCGGCGAGGTCCGGCTCCCACACGTAAGTGGTGTCGCCTTTGCTCTTCTCCATGCTGGCCGACGCGCGGAAGTGGATGCCCGCGTGCTGAAGATCGCCGCCGAGCGTGAGGTCGCGCGCCGGTTTCAAAACGAACTGCGCATCCACCTGCGTGGTCTGCGCCGTGGGGCGCGATACGGTGAGCGTGCGTGTCTCGGTGAGCAGTAGATTGCTGCCCGCCGGGTCCTGCTTCCCGCCGCGCCACTCGATGGTCGCCACGAGGGTCGCGGAGTCTTTGCCGCCCTCGAGTTTTTCGAGCTTCACGAGCGTCATTTTTCCGCCGTTGTTGAAATGCCACAGGTCGAAGCTGCCGAGGTCGGAGACGATCTTGTTCCAGCCGATGAAGATGCCGCGATGGTGCGGATAGGTCTGCTTCTCGCTCCACTCGTTGAGGCCGTCGCCTTCCTCCCCCTGCACGCGGAGGTAGGGCTTCATCTGCCCATCGCCGTAAATCAGCCGCGCCCGCAGCACGCCATTCTGCGTGATGTCCACCTGGCGCCCCGGCAGATTGGGATTCGCGTCGTCCTTCACCGCCCAATCGGCGCGGGCCGAGGCGAGCACAGTGAGCAGGGTGAGGGGGAAAAGGAGAAATCTCATTGGTGGTGGGTGGAGGTTTGCCAGCGGGGGACAGCGGAATACTTCATCCGTCCGGTATGGAAAAGCGATCATATTGGCGACCGCGAGACGCGCTGAATTCGTCCGTTCGCGTGTTGCTCGCGATTGACTCCGGTGCCTGCCAGTTTCAAATCAAACGCTGATGCCATACTCCACGCACATCGAAAACCCGGACGTCATCCTGATCGGCAGCGGCGTCATGTCCGCAAATCTCGGGGCTTTGCTGAAGCGCCTTGATCCGCGCCTCACCATCCAGCTCTACGAGGTCACCGACGGGCTCGCGCAGGAAAGCTCGGACGGCTGGAACAATGCGGGCACGGGCCACGCCGGCATCTGCGAACTGAGCTACACGCCGAAGCGCGAAGCCGACGGTTCGGTGAACGTGAACAAGGTGATCGAGATTTTCGAGCAGTTCGAACACTCGAAGCAGTTCTGGAGCTACGCCGTCGCGAGCGGGATGGCGGAGCGGCCGAAGGACTTCGTCAACCCTGTCCAGCACATCAGCTTTGTGCACGGCGACGAGCAGGTGGACTTTTTGAAGGCCCGACACGCCGGGATGGCGGCGCACCATTTCTTCCGCGAGATGGAATACACCACCGACCGCGCGAAGATCGCAAGCTGGGCTCCGCTGCTCCTCGAAGGCCGCGGCAATGTGCCCATCGCCGCGACGAAGATGGATACGGGGACCGATGTGAACTTCGGCGAGATCTCCCGCAAACTGCTCGGCTGGCTCGGCAAGCAGGAAGGCTGCGGGATCGCCTCGAACCATCGCGTGGTCGGACTGAAGAGAAACGGCGCGGGTTGGGAAGTCCGCGCGAAGGATTTGGCGACGGGCGAGATCCGCGTGAACCGAACGAAGTTTGTTTTCGTCGGCGCGGGCGGAGGCAGTCTGCCGCTGCTGCAAAAATCCGGCATTCCCGAAGCGAAGGGCCTCGGCGGTTTCCCTATCGGCGGGCAATGGCTCGTCTGCGACAATCCGGAGATCGTCAGCAAGCATCAGGCAAAGGTGTACGGCCAGGCGCTCGACGCCGCGCCGACGATGGCCGTGCCGCATCTCGACACGCGGATTCTCGATGGAAAAAAGACGCTGCTCTTCGGTCCGTTCGCCGCGTGGACGACGAAGTTTCTCCACAAGAAAGGGAGCATCACCGACCTGCCATTCTCCATCCGGCCCGACAATTTCTTCACGCTCATCAAGATCGGAATCCACAACCTGGATCTCGTCCGCTACCTCGTGCAGCAAGGCATGCAAAGCATGGCGGCCCGCATGAAGGTGCTGCACGTCTTCTATCCCGCGGCGCAGGCGAAGGATTGGAAATTGATTGATGCCGGCATCCGCGTGCAGGCCATCAAGAAGACCGACGGCGAGGCCGGCATCGTCCACTACGGCACCGAGGTGATCACCGATGCAAACCGCACGATTTCCGCACTACTCGGAGCATCGCCCGGCGCGTCGGTCTCGGTGAATATCGTGCTCGAAGTGATCAAAAAATGCTTCCCGCAACTGCTCGCCAGCCCCGAGGGCCATGCGCGGATGAAGGAGATGATCCCGACTTACGACGAGGACATCAAGCTGCCCGAAAACGCTGCGCGTTTCCGCGAAGTCCAGCAGCGCGCCGACGAGATTCTGCAGCTCTCCTGATCGGGAACGCCAACTCCGCCGCCACGCGATCCATGAGCCGCGTCGCTTTTCAGATGAAGCTCAAGCCAGGCTTTGAAGCCGAGTATCAGCGCCGGCACGACGCCCACCCTACTGCACGGAATTCGCTTTCGCCCCCGCCGCACCGGAGCCGGTCAGAACGCGGACGGGCGTCGGGGAGAGATGAGGTCTGGGGGGAGCGAGCGGAGGAGGAAGGATGACTTCGGCTGTCCGAGCTGTTCCGAAGAGCGGATTTCTTGGGGCGAGGCTCGGTTGTGGCGACATTCATGCGCTCAAGCGTTGTTTCATTCTTGCTATCAGTCTGTAACTTTATTCTATGCACGAATAGGGGTTAGGTGGTATGCGAATATTCGCTACGAGCAATCTACCTGGATCGCTTCCGTCTGCGGAACCAAAACAAGAGTGGTATCACACAGACGACGAACACAACGCCGGCAAAATACCACCAAATGCGTCGGGACCCGACAGTCGAAAAAGCAATGACGGCACCGGTGGACATGTCGAAGGTGTAGAACTCCTGAAAGCCGAGATCGAATTCGCGGTCGCCGAAGCTTAGACGCCTTCGGGCCGTCGATAACCGAAGGCGGTTCTTATCGAATTCAAACACATCATACCACGCGGTGTGCCAATCCCATGTTTCGTAAGGCAAAAACCTCTCATGCCTGAATGCAGTGAGAAGATACTTGCAGTCATAGCGGCGAACCGGCCGGCCATCGTGGTAGAAAGCGAGCGCCCAGTCGGAAGTGAGGCCGAATCGGTTGAGGCGAACTACATCACCGAGGTCAGCGGACCAACATAGATCCCCCTTAAGGGAGAACCAATCAACCTGCCATATCGGGGCGAGCGTAGCGGAATCGTATGCGCCTGATTTTTGGAATGTGTCGCGAAGAACGACCGTCCGGCCATCAGGCAGTGAGAATGCGACGGGGTGCGGAGCGTCGTAATCGGCTTTCGGTGAAACCATCACTAGAATGCGTTTTTCATCCGCCGAGAGAACTGCATGGGATCTCTGTGCAGACATGCCGCCAACAGCAACCGTGAAGCCGGAAGTCCACAGCAAGAGTGCCACTAACGTAGAGCGATGCATTTGATTCGGCCTCACTGGATTTAGCAAAGCTGCCCGCACCGCCACTGTGCCAACTCATCGCCAGCTTCCCGTTTCACTCCATCTCCCGAGAGCGTGGTTCGCGATCCTGCGTGTCGCCGCCGGTGGGCGAGGTGACGAAGGGGCCGCCGGCGAGGGGGGCGGCGCGGGAGAAGGCAACGTCGGGCGTGTCGCTGTCCTTGCCGGCGAGCGGGAAGTCCTTGCGCAGCGGGTGAAATGGATCGGATTGAGGCGTCATTTTCCAAACAAATCTCCCAGCGCCACGCGAACGCCGGAAACGGCTGTGCATTCGAGCGTGGCGTCACCTTCGGCGATGCTGTGGTCGCGGTAGGCACCGCCTTCGGGGCGGCGATAGACTTCGACGCGGCGGCGGGCAGGCAGGACGATCCAGTATTCCTCCACGCCAGCCTCGGCGTAGAGCGATGCGAGCGAGCGATCCTCGGCGGCGGAGGTGACGGCGACTTCGATGACCAGCGCGGCGGTGGACGGGTGGCGATCCGCAAAGTCCTGCTCATCGCCACGCACCACGGCGAGATCCGGCTCCGGCTCCGAATCGGCCAGCGTGAGCGGGTCATCGCGCAGAAGGGTGAAATGTTCCGGCAGCGCCGACTGGATCAGGCGGAACAAGCGGCGGCTGATGGAGGAATGCAGGGGAGACTTGGACATTTTCTCGATGACGACGCCGCGGATGAGTTCGGTGCGCTTCCCGTTTTCGTTTTTTTCCGGAAACTCGTGGTACTGCCGGACAGTGATCGGCGAAATGCGGGCGCGCACCTCTGGGATTTCGAGCATTTCAGCAGCGGCAGTCATGGGTGGAAGGTATGGCCCAAAGTCGGAGATGTCGAGAGACCAACTTCGGCCTCCACCTTCACTCCATCTCGCGCGAGCGCGGTTCGCGGTCCTGCGTGTCGCCGCCGGTGGGCGAGGTGACGAAGGGGCCGCCGGCGAGCGGGGCGGCGCGGGAGAAGGCGACGTCGGGCGTGTCGCTGTCCTTGCCGGCGAGGGGGAAGTCCTTGCGCAGCGGATGGAACGGGTAGCCTTCCCACATGAGGATGCGGCGCAGGTCGGGATGGCCGGTGAAGCGGATGCCCATCATGTCGAACGCTTCGCGCTCGTGCCAGTCGGCGGTGGCCCAGAGGTCGGTGACGGTGGGCGCGGTGGCGTCGTCCTCGCTCACGGTGTATTTCACGCGGAGGTGGTCGGCGCGCTCGAAATTCTGCAGTTCATAGACGACCTCGTAGCGCGGCTCCTGGCCCATGTGATCCACGCTGCTGACATCGATGAGATACGTGTAGCCGAGCTGGTCGCGGAGGAATGCGGCGATGTCGTGGAATTGCGCGCGGTTCACGGTGAGCGTGAGTTCGCCGCGGAATTCCTTTTGCGAGACGATGGTGAATTTTGCGGCAAGCGCGGCGGCGGCGGTTTTTGCGGCGGCGGGGACGGTGAGATTCGTGGGCATCGTGTGTGGCGGTGAGGTGTGCGGGAAAGGCGGCAGTGACTGGTGAACGGTGACTAGTAAGG
>BJFP01000246.1:0-1331 GCA_014189875.1 Verrucomicrobiota bacterium
GTTTTGCACGGAACGGACGTGGCCGTGATCCAGATGGCGAACCGGGCTCCGCCCATCACGGCTGCGCATTTTTGAACGAACCGCACAGCCGCGGTGTGAGCGCAGCCTTGACCCGGCGGACTCCGGGGCGCAGGAAAGTTGCGTGCGAATTGAACGCCAACCATTGCCAGCGGCATGAATCCGCGCGAGTTGCTCAACAAGTTTTCCGGTGGGCTTTTTGACGATCGGAAAAAAACCTCCGGCGCCGACGCCGAACAGGAGCGCCGGTGGAGTGCGTACCTGGCTGCTGCGAAGAAGCGCTGCCTCGAATACCGCGAGCTGCGCTACTGCGAGGCGTGCCATCATTCGATGCACGCGTTCGTGTCCTTTTGCGAAAAGTGCGGCACTGCCACCGAGCCGCTGCCCGCTGCGTTTTCGGTCGAGTATGCGAGCGCGGAATTTCCCGACCTCGTGAAGTCGCGTGAGGATTTCGACAAGCTGATCGCCTACGAGAGGTGAGCCTCCGCCGCGCTGCGGAACCAGCCGGGGCGCTGCGGCGAGAGTGAGATATTGATCTGTTTCGTCTCAAGATATTCGTCGAGGCCGTAGGTGCCGAGTTCGCGTCCCCATCCGCTCTGTTTGTAGCCGCCCCACGGTGCTTCGTTGAACGTCGGGTGGTAGCTGTTCAGCCACGTGATGCCCGCGCGCAGTTGCTTCAGCACGCGCAGGCCCTTCGCGCCGTCGCGCGTGAAGACGCCACCCGCGAGGCCGTAGTCCGTGCCGTTTGCGAGGCGTACGGCTTCATCCTCGGTGTCGAAGAGCTGCACGCACTGCACGGGGCCGAAGATTTCCTCGCGCACGATGCGCATGTCGGGCCGCGTCTCGGCAAAAATCGTCGGCGCGACAAAATTTCCGCGCGAATGCGGAGGATCAAACATGCGGTGTCCGCCGCAGAGGAGCTGTGCGCCCTCGGCCTTGCCGATCTCGATGTACCCGAGCACGCGCTCCATGTGTTCGCGCGTGATGAGCGGGCCCATCTCGGTCTCCGGCAGGAGGCCGTCGCCGACGGTAATCTTGCGCGATGCCGCCGCGAGGGCCGGGAGAAATCTTTCCGCGACGCTGCGTTCGAGGATCAGCCGCGATCCCGCGCTGCACACTTCGCCCTGTCCTGCGAAAATCGCGAACATGGCGAACTCCAGCGCGACATCGAGGTCCGCGTCGGCGAAGACGATGCACGGTGATTTTCCGCCGAGTTCGAGGGTCACCTTTTTGATGTTGCCCGTCGCGGCTGCGATGATTTTCCGTCCCGTCGCTGTGCCCCCGGTGAATGCAATCTTGTCCACGAGCGGCGA
>BJFP01000246.1:2042-6774 GCA_014189875.1 Verrucomicrobiota bacterium
CGCTCCGTGAGTTGGCGCTTGCCGCGTGTGCCCGGCGCGGATGCCATCTGCGCGCATGAAGCTCCTCCGTTTCCTCCTCTGCATTTTCGTCCCCACGATCGTGGCCCTCGCTGCGGACAAGCCGAACATCGTCCTCATCCTCGCGGACGATCTCGGCATCAACGATCTCCACTGCTACGGTCGCGCCGATCACCACACGCCGAACCTCGACAAGCTCGCAGGGCAGGGGATGCGGTTCACGAATGCGTATGGGCAGGCCGTGTGCTCGCCTTCGCGCGCGGCGCTGCTCACGGGGAAAAATCCTGCGCGGTTGCACATCACGAATTTCCTGCCGGGCCGGCCCGATGCTCCTACGCAGAAAGTGCTTCAGCCGATTCTCGAAGGGCAGCTCCCGCTGGAGGAACTCACGCTCGCGGAGGTGCTGCGCGAGGCCGGCTACGTCTCGGCGTGCATCGGCAAGTGGCATCTCGGCGGGCCGAGGTTCGGGCCGAAGGAACAGGGCTTCGATGTCGCAATCGCCGGTCGCCCGAACACGCAGCCGAGCGCGACCGAGGGCGGCAAGGGCGAGTATGAGCTGACGGAGCACGCGGAGAGATTCATCGAGGAAAACAAGGCGCGCCCATTTTTCCTCTACCTGCCGCACAACACGCCGCACATCCCGTTCAAGGCGAAGCCCGAGCTGATCGAGAAGAACAAGGGCGCGTGGCATCCCGAGTATGCGGGCGTCATCGAGAGCATGGACGACTGCGTGGGCCGGCTCATGGCAAAGGTGGACGCGCTCGGCCTCACGGAGCGCACGATTTTCATCTTCGCGAGCGACAACGGCGGGCTGCATGTCCTCGAATTCCCCGGCACGCCGCCGACGCACAACACGCCGTTCCGCGCGGGCAAGGGCTATCTCTACGAGGGCGGCATCCGCGCTCCGCTCATCATCCGCTGGCCGGGGAAAGTGAAGCCCGGATCGGTAAACGACACGCCAGTGGTGTTCCTCGATCTCATGCCCACGCTCATCGAGGCAGCGGGCCTCACGGCGGCAAAGACGACCGGCCCGCTCGACGGCACGAGCCTCATGCCCGTGCTCACCGGCGGACGGCTCGCGACGCGCACGCTCTTTTTCCACATGCCGAATTACACGAACCAGGGCGGACGTCCGGCGAGTTCGCTGCGCGACGGAAATTGGAAGTTCATAGAGCAACTCGAGGACAACAGCGTGGAGCTGTATGATCTCGCGAAGGATCCCGGTGAGAAAAATGATCTCTCCGCGAGCGATGCCGCACGCACCGCCGAGCTGCGCAAGAAACTCGACGACTGGCGCAAGTCCGTCGGCGCGCAGGAATGCAGGCCAAACCCGGACTTTGACGCCGCACTTCATCGCAAGCTCTACGTGGAGCCCGATCCGTCGAAATTTTCCACTGCGAAAAATGCAATCGAAGCCGAGGCCTCTGAATCCAAGTGGCGCGCAGGCATGAACGCCGCAGTGCGCGATGCGAAGGTCGCAAAGGCAGCCGGGCAACCGAAAGCCCGCGTGACTCCCGCGAAGGGCGACATCCGCCTCATGGCGAAGGATGCGCGAGTCCACGCGACGAACATGCGCTACGAGCCGCAATCGTACAAAAACACGCTTGGATTTTGGACGAAGCCCGAGGACTGGGCCGACTGGGAATTCGACGTGCCGGCAGCCGGCAAATACGAGGTGGAGATCACGCAAGGCTGCGGCAAGGGCAGCGGCGGCGCGCAGGTCGCTGTGGAAGTCGCGGGCGCGACGCTGAAGTTCACTGTGCAGGACACCGGGCATTTTCAAAATTTCATCCAGCGGACCATCGGCACGGTCGAGCTTGCGGCTGGTAAAGCGACGCTCGCTGTGAAGCCGCAGACGAAGCCCGGCGGCGCGGTGATGGATCTCCGCCGCGTGGTGTTGCGGCCGGTCGCGGAATAGCGGGGCCGCGCGCGAATTCCGCGGATGATGCGGAAGAAATGAACCACGGATGGCACGGATGGCACGGATGAAGAATTGTCCGTCTGAAAAGCATCCGTGAAATCCGTGCTATCCGTGGTTCATTTTTCTTCATCCGAGCGATCCCGTTTTCCGCTATTCCTTGGGGGCACCCTCGGGAAGCCTCCGCAACCGGCTGTGTTTTTCGACGAGATTGCTGTTGAGCGTGGGCGCGGCGTCCAGTAGCTTTCCGGCCTCCGATTTTACACCGAAAAAAGCCCGCAATTTTCCCAATCCAAATGACCGAAGAACCGTCCGCCGAAACGAGCGAAAACCAGAACAAGAAAGTCGAGAAACAATACAACGCCGACGACCTTCGGACGATGAAGGGACTCGAGGCCGTGCGCGAAAAGCCCGGCATGTACATCGGCGGCACCGACGAACGGGCGCTGCATCATTGCATCAATGAGGTGCTCGACAATTCAGTGGACGAATTCCTCGCTGGGCACTGCTCGCACATTGATGTGAACATCCACTCAGACGGCTCCATTTCCATCAAGGACAACGGGCGCGGCATCCCGGTGGACATCAACAAGGATTCCGGGCTGCCGGGCGTGGAGGTCGCACTCACGGTGCTGCACACGGGCGGCAAGTATGGGCAGGGGAATTATGAGTACTCGGGCGGAACGCATGGCGTCGGCGCGAAGTGCGTGAACGCGGTGAGCGAGTGGTTCAAGGTCGAGGTGCTGCGCGATGGGAAGATTTACTCCATCGGCTTTGAGCGCGGGAAGACGGTGCAGAAGCTCAAGGTGATCGGCGAGCTGAAGAAGAACACGACAGGGACGCACATCACGTTCAAGCCCGACGCGCTCATTTTCAAGGAGACGACGGAATACAAAACCGAGCGCATCCGGCACCGACTGCACGAGCTGGCTTACATCAATGCGCCGCTGATTTTCAATTTCGTGGACGAGCGCGTGGAGGGGATGAAGCCGGAGATGATCCAGCACAAGCGGGGCATCGAGGAGTTCGTGGAGTCGCTTTCGGAGAACAAGGACAAGGTGATCCCGAAGCCGATCGTGCTGAAAGGCGCGAAAGAAAAAATCATCGCGGAAATCGTGCTGCAATATGTGGACACGTACAACGATCAGCTCCTGTGCTTCACGAACGCGATTCCGAACGCGGACGGCGGCACGCATTCGAGCGGCTTCCGCGGCTCGCTGACGCGCGCGGTGAACCAGTACGCAAAGAACAACAATTTGCTGAAGGACAAGGACCCCGCGATCTCGGGGCCGGACGTGCTGGAGGGAATCGCCGCGGTCGTCTCGATCAAGCATCCCGATCCGAAATTTGAGAGCCAGACGAAGGTGAAGCTCATCTCGCCGGAGGTGGAGAGCATCGTCGGCTCGATCACCTACGAGGGGCTGATGCTGCACTTCGATCAAAACCCCAACGTCGCCAAGCGCGTGCTCGACAAATGCCTCATGGCCGCGCGCGCCCGCGAGGCCGCGCGCAAGGCCCGCGAGACCGTGCGCAAATCCGCGCTCACCGGCGGTGGACTGCCGGGCAAACTCGCTGACTGCTCCGAGCGCGATCCGGATCTCACGGAGCTGTATGTCGTCGAGGGCGACTCCGCAGGCGGCTCGGCTAAGCAGGGCCGTGATCGGCGCTACCAGGCGATCCTTCCCATCAAGGGCAAAATCATCAACGTCGAGAAGGCGCGCCTCGACAAGGTGCTGCAGAATACGGAAATCCAGACGCTCATCACCGCCATCGGCACAGGCATCGGCGACGGCGACCAGGAGGGGGCGTTCAAGATGGAGAAGCTGCGCTACGGCCGCATCATCATCATGACCGATGCCGACGTGGACGGTTCGCACATCCGCACGCTGCTGCTCACATTTTTCTACCGCCAGATGCCCGAACTGGTGAAGCAGGGCAAAATCTACATCGCCTGCCCGCCGCTCTACAAAATCACGCGCAAGAAAAAGGAGCAGTATGTGGACGACGACGCCGCGCTGAACAAGATGCTCATCCAACTCGGCGCCGAGGAGGTGAAGCTGAAGAATCTCGCCGACGGCAAGGAAGTGCCCGCTGCCGCGCTGAAGGAATTGCTCACTTTGCTCGATCGTCTCTCACGTTACAGCGACGCAATCCGCCGCCACGGTGGTGACTTCGAGACCTTCCTGAACAACCGCAGCGCGACCGGCACGCTCCCGCAATACATCGTCCGAATCCGCGAGGGCAACGAGGACCATGTGCAGTATTTCCCGAATCAGGACAGCCTCCGCACCTTCCACGAAAACAATCCGGACCTCAGCCTCTTCGAAGCCGAGCCCGAGCCGGTGGTCGAAGGCGAAGTCGCCGCCGCGCCCGTCGCCGCCTCGAAAAAGCGCGAGGAAGGCCCGCAGCGCCGCGCCCGTCTCGTCGAGCTGTATGAAAGCGCCGCCGTCGAGAAACTCATCGCCGAACTTGGCAAGAAGGGCCTCAAGATCGAGCACTACAGCAACAGCGACAAACCGATCTTCGAACTCAGCGAAGGCGAGGGCGACAAGGCCGTGAGGCACCCGCTGTTCACGATCCCGGACATCCTCAACAAGGTGCTCGAAGTCGGCAAACGCGGCCTGTCCATCAGCCGGTTCAAGGGCCTCGGCGAGATGAACGCGAAGGAGCTCTTCGAGACCACGATGAACCCGGAGAAGCGCCGGATGATGAAAGTGGACCTCAACGAGGACAACGCCGTCCAAGCCGACCGCATGTTCACCATCCTCATGGGAGACGTCGTCGAGCCGCGGAGGC
>BJFP01000247.1:0-2187 GCA_014189875.1 Verrucomicrobiota bacterium
TTGGAGTTTGCAGATCCGAAAAAAATTCCCCTCCCGTGGCGCGCAGCCTCGCGCGGCTGCCCGACCCATCGCGTGACACCGGGGAGGCGCGGGCTCATGGCGTCTGGAGCGGCGGCTCATTTAGCAGCAGCCAGTACATGCCCAGGTTGCTCACTGTTTCGGAAAAATTTTCAAAGTTGACCGGCTTCACGATGTAGCTGTTCACGCCGAGATTGTAGCTTTCGATCACGTCCCGGTCTTCGCGCGAGGAGGTCAGCACCACGACTGGCGTCGCCTTCGTGCGTTCGTCGGCCCGGAGCTGGCGCAGCACCGAGATGCCGTCCACCTTTGGCAGCTTCAAGTCGAGCAGCACGACCTTGGGCTGCTGCTTGGAATCACGCCCCGCGTGGGCGCCGGTACCGAAGAGGAAATCGAGCGCCGCCTGGCCGTCCCAGACGTGGACGAGATTGTTCGCGAGATGGCGTTGCTTGAGCGCGCAGATCGTGAGTTCCGCATCGGCGGGGTTGTCTTCGACGAGGAGGACTTCGAGCTGGTTGGTCATGTTCTTGGTTGGCTTAGGGTGAAGGAAAATGTCGCACCCCGGTTGACCTCCGCCTCCGCCCAGTTGACCTCCGCCTCCGCCCAAACGCGACCCCCATGACGCTGAACGATACGCTGGACGAGTGCAAGGCCGACGCCGGTGCCCGGAAACTCCCCCGCGCTGTGCAACCGCTGAAACACGCCGAACAGCTTGTCCGCATACCGCATGTCGAAACCCGCGCCGTTGTCCTTCACGTAGTAGATCGTCCCCTCGGCCCCGTCCTCCGTCGCGCCGACCTCGATCTCGCCGGCCTCGCGCTCTTTGGTGAATTTGACGGCGTTGCTGAGCAGATTCACCCACACCTGCCGGATCATCGCCGTGGTGCCGCGGGCTGCCGGGATCGGGTGCAGGGTGAATCGCACCTTGCGCTCCGGCTCGGCCGCGGCCAGCTCGTCGAAGACGCTCTGCGCCATCGTGCGCATGTCTATGATCGCCGAGTCGAGCTTCTGTCGGCCGAGCCGGGAAAAGGTGAGCAGGTCGTCAATGAGCCGCCCCATCCGCGCCGTCTCGCTGCGGATCACTCCGAGCATCCGCCGGCCATCGTCGTCGAGGTGCTCGGCGCACTTCTCGGAGACCATGCGCGAGTAGCCGTCCACCGCGCGCAGCGGGGCGCGCAGATCGTGCGAGACGGAATAGCTGAAGCCCTCCAGCTCCTTGTTCGCGGCCTGCAGTTCGCTGGTGCGCTCGTCCACACGCCGTTCCAGCGACGCGTTCAGGAGGCGGATCTCGTCCTCGGCGTGCCTGCGCGCGACATTTTCCGTGAACAATGCCTTGTTCGAGTCTTGCACGGCGTTATCCCGCTCCTGGATGGCCCTGAGCATCTGGTTGAAGTGATCCGTGAGCGCGCCGATTTCGTCGTCGCCGAGCTTGTTTGCGCGCGCCGTGTAGTCGCGCGTCTGGGCGATGGTTTTCGCCGTGTCCGTGAGTGTGAGAATCGGCCGGGTGATGGCCCGCTGGAGCGCGGTCGAGAGCACCAGCGCGAAGACGAGCGAGCCGAGGATGACGAGGCCGGATATCTGCGCGTAGGTGCGGAGATGGACGGTGATTTCCGTGAGGTCGGCGCGCAGATAGAGCGTGCCGAGGCGCTTGCCCGCGAGCACCACCGGCCGCACCACCGCGACGTGGCCGGAGGCGAAACGGATGCCGTCGCTTTCCGGTCTGGTGGGGATGGGAACCGTCTCCGCGACCCGCAAGTAGGTGGCGAAAACCGCACCCTCCCCGTCATAGATGCAGGCCGCCTCGATGGACGGCTTGGCGCTGACGGCCTGCAAGGTTTCCTTTGCGTCGTCCGTGTTGGAAAAGCTGAGGGCCGCCGTGCTGTTGAGCGCCAGCACATCGGCGAGCGTGTTGAGATTCCGCGCGAGCACCTTCCGTGAAGTGGCGTATTCACTGGCAAGAAGGGTGGCGCAGGCGGCGAGGAGCACGGCGATCGTGGTGCCGAGCATCGCCACGGACATCTTGCGCTTGATGGGAAAATCTCGAAAGGACAGCATCGGGGCAACTTGTTCAGGTACGCATTTCGAAGCTCACGACGACTGCGACCGGAGCATGTGCGGCGGGCACCTCTGTCGCGATCCAAAGCTGTGGCGAAACATTCATGGGCTGCC
>BJFP01000247.1:2857-6734 GCA_014189875.1 Verrucomicrobiota bacterium
GCCTTCTTCTTCCGCTCCTTGTTCGGCCCCTTCCCTTTTCCGCCCACACCGTCGGTTTTTTCGCCGGCGGGATTCAGCTCCGCGAGCACGGCGGCGAGCCGCGTGCGTGTGGCGCGGCTCGCGTCGGTGTCCACGGCCACGGGCTTCCCGGTGAAGGGCGCGTCGCTCATGTCGAAAAGTTCGCGGCTCTCGTTCATCTTCCAGCCCTGCTCGCGCACAAGCCACTTCCCGCCGAGCTGCACATAGGCCCACTCACGCGGCGTGCCCGAGATTGTCGGCGAGGATGAAGATGATATTCGGCTTTGCTGCCCATGCTGCGCGCGAGACACCGGGCGTCAGCGCAAGCAACGCGAGGAGGAATGCGGCGATGATTTTCATGGGGTGAGTTGGCGGGATGAGGACCGGTGGAAAAATCACCTTGGCTCTCGGACGACGCGGAAAACAAATTCGGCTCCGTGTCGGCTTGCGGATCAGGGTCACATCCTACACAGCCGCTCACAGCCGCACTGGGACATCGTGCGTCGCGAGGAAACGCTTCACGTCGCCGACGGTGTACGTGCCGAAGTGAAAGATGCTCGCCGCGAGCACGGCGTCCGCCTTTCCCGCGAGCAGCACCTCGGCCATGTGATCGAGATTTCCCGCACCGCCGCTCGCGACCACGGGCACGCCCACCGCCTCGCTCACGCGCCGCGTGATCACGAGATCGTAGCCGGCCTTCGTGCCGTCGGCGTCAATCGAGTTCAGCACGATCTCGCCCGCGCCGCGCCTCACGGCTTCCTCGGCCCACTCGACGGCGTTCCATTTCGTCTCCTCGCGTCCGCCTTTCACGAAGACCTTCCACACGTCGGGCGCGGTGCGTTTGCAATCAATGGAGACGACGATGCACTGGCTGCCGAATTTCTCCGCGCCCGCCGTGATCAGCTCGGGCGTGGCGATGGCGCTGGAGTTGATGCTCACTTTGTCCGCGCCGGCCTTCAGCATCGCGCTCATGTCGTCCACGGCGCGGATGCCGCCGCCGACGGTGAGCGGCATGAAGCAGCACGCCGCCGTGCGCTCGATCACCTCGACCATCGTCGCGCGTCCGTGCGCGCTCGCGGTGATGTCGAAGAAGACCATCTCATCCGCGCCCTGCTCATTGTAGCGCTGCGCGAGTGCGACGGGGTCGCCGACATTGCGCAGCCCGCCGTCCTCGGCGCGGCCAAATTGAACGCCGCGCGTGACCTTTCCATCGTGGACATCGAGGCAGGGGATGACGCGTTTGGTGAACATGTTTTCGAGTTTGCGTGAAAGGCCGCTCTCTCTAGCCTGCGCGCCGCCGGTGTCCAACTGTATGAGCGAAATCCCCCAGCCTCCCACTCCGAAAAAGGAGGCCATCACGCCCCTGCGCGAATCCGCCGCGGTCGAACCGGCCGATGACACGCCCGACACGGAGCGGAATTACGGCGAGACCCGGCTGTGGCTCGCCGCGCGCGATCCGCGCTCGCTTTTTGCGTATTGGGAATTCCGCCCCGAGGAGCATCCCGACGCATTCGGTGAAGACGGACGCGCGCGATTTTTCCTGCGCATCTTCCGCGACGGCGGCCACGCCGAGAGCAGCACGGGAATCGAGCCCGGCGCGGGCAATGCCTTCCTCCCCGTCGCATCACCCGGTACCGGTTACTTCGCCGAGCTGGGATTTTATTCCGGCGACATCTGGTGCTTCCTCGCGCGCTCCGAAGCGGCACACACGCCGCCGGAAACTCCCGCCACGCCCGGGCCCGCCGTCTTCGCCACGATCCCCTCGCGCATCAGCTTGGAAAAATTCCGCACCGCGCTCGCGCACACCGCGCTCCACGGCGAGAGCCTCGCGATGACCGCCGCGCGCATCCAGTCCGACGCGCAACGCCACGGCGAATGGACACCCGAGCACGAACGTCTCCTCGCAGAAATCCTCGGCACCGACGCCGCGAACGCCGACGCCACACCCGCCAATTCCCTCACGCTCACGCAGCACATCCGGCAAAAACTCGCCGCCGCCGCGGAAGCGTCCGCACCCGGCACACCGCTCCCCGCGCCGCAGGGCGGGAGCGATGTTTCTTCTGCTTCATCGAGCTGGTCCGCGGGCACATGATCTTCGGCCATTCGTGAAATTCATCCCGCGCTCCATCACCCGCCGGCGGTTCCTTTCCGGCTGCTTCGGCGCTGTGGCCGGCGCGGGGTTGTGGACGCGGTTCATCGAGCCGTGGTGGTTCAAGATCGCGCATCAGACGGTGCCGCTCGGACTCGGCGGGGAGCCGCTGCGGCTCTTGCAGTTCACGGACATGCACGCCGATCCGATGCCGCTGGATTTTCTGCGGAAAACATTCCGCGCAGGTCTCGCACTGAAGCCCGATTTGATCTGTCTCACCGGGGACTTCATCACTCGGAAATATGATCGGTGGGATGAATACGCCTCGGTGCTTTCCGAACTGCCTGTCGTCGCGCCGACCTTTGCAATCCTCGGCAATCACGATGGCGGAAAGTGGGCTTACCGCCCAGGCTTTCACGACGGCTACGCGGACACTTCGCATGTGCGCACGATGCTCGACACCGCGCGCATTCCACTGCTGCACAACCGCCGCGAACGGCTCGCACTCCGCAGGCACGAGATCGATCTTGTGGGCCTCGGCGACTGGTGGGCCGATGCGATGAATCCAAAAGCCGCATTCTCCGGCTGGAAGCGCGAGCCCGGCGTGCCGACGATCCTCCTCTCGCACAATCCCGACACGAAGGATCGCCTGCTGCCATTTCCGTGGGATGTGATGCTCAGCGGCCACACGCATGGCGGGCAGCTCTCGCTGCCGTTCATCGGCGAACCGTTCGCGCCGATCCGAGACAAGCGATTCGTGCGCGGCCTCTACCGCTGGGAAGACCGCTGGCTGCACATCTCCGCCGGAGTCGGCGCGCTGCACACGGCGCGCTTCAACTGCCGCCCCGAAGTGAGCCTGCTCACGCTGACCTAGCCGTAGCGCAGCGCCTCGATCGGGTTCAGCTTCGCCGCCTTCACCGCGGGGAAAAGCCCGGCGAGCACGCCGACTCCGACGCTGAATGCGAACGCCATCGCCATGCTCTCCACGGTGATCACCGGCGTGTTCTCCGACGGCGACATCGCGACGAGGAGCTTCACGAGCAGGTTCGATGTGAAGAGCCCCGCGAGCCCGCCGATGATCGCGATGACCACGCTCTCGACAAGGATCTGCGTGAACACATCCGAAAACGTCGCGCCGATCGCCTTGCGGATGCCGATCTCGCGCACGCGCTCGGTGATGCTTGCGAGCATGATGTTCATGATGCCGATGCCGCCCACAAGCAGGCTGATCGCCGCGATGATGCCGCCGCTCATGCGCGCATTCCGGATCGCCTGCGTGATGCCCTCGCTCCAGTTCTCCTGTGTGCGGAAGGAAAAATCCTCAATGCCCTTGTGCGTGTGCATGAGGACGTTCTTCGCCTGCTGAAGCGCCGCGTCCATCTTGTCTATGTCCGCGATTTTGATCGAGAGCGTGGAGAGGCGCGGGTCGGGGACAAACTCGGTGCTGCCGAGCGTGCCCGTGCTGCTGCTGCTGGAACTGCTGCTGCTCTTGCTGCTGCCGCCGTAGCCCGAGGAGCCGCTGGACGAGGTGCCGGATGCCGCGCGGAACCTCAGCCACATCGTGTTCAGCGGAATGTACACGGTGTTGTTTTTCAGATCGAAGACGAATCCGCCCGTCGAGCGGCTCGCACCTTTGCTCATGCTGCCGTAGCCGCGGCTGCGTTCGGGGCCGCTGGCCTTGGGCTCCGCGGGTTTCTCGGCTTCGAGCTGGCGCAGCTTTTTGTCCTGCGCGCTCTCGTAGTGCTCGAACATGCCGATGATTTTGAACCG
>BJFP01000248.1 GCA_014189875.1 Verrucomicrobiota bacterium
CCTCGCGGATTGTTTCCTTTCTGGCATATCAGCAGCGCCGTGTGACGAGACGCCGGGTTGAGGCGAGGCTGCGTGCGGCGGGACTGTATGGGGATGAGGTCATCAATGGGCCGTTTCGCGGAATGCGATATCCTCCGCGTGAACAATGGGCATCGTGCCGCTTTGAAAAAATCCACGGCACCTACGAACACGAACTGCATCCGCTGCTCGATCGGCTCGCCGCCACGCAGAAGTACAAGACCATCGTGAATATCGGCGCGGCTGAGGGATATTATTCGGTGGGTCTCGCCAGGCTGTTCCCCGGGGCGAAGGTCGTTTCGTTTGAGGCGAAGGACCCGGATACTGCATTCTGCGCGGTGCTTGCGCGATTGAATGGCGTGGAGGCGCGCATTGAAACTCGCGGCACATGCACGCCGGAGGCGCTGGACGCGCTCGACCCTGAGAAACCGGCACTCGTGTGGATGGACATTGATACGGGGGAGAGGGCCGTGCTTGATCCGTTGAAGGTGCCATGGCTGACGGGCGTGGACATCCTCGTGGAACTCCACGACTGCATGGAAGCCGGGCTGACGGACTTGATCCGCAGCCGCTTCACCGGGACGCATCGCATCGATCAGATCACGAATGCAGGACTGGATTACGCGCGCTACCCGGTGCTGCGGAATTTGTTGTTTTCCGAGATCGAGGCTCTTGTCGGCGAAGACCGGCGCGGATTACAGGACTGGCTCTTCATGGAGCCGACAGATCCGTGATTCAGTGCGGCGCGAACGAAATCTCAGCCCCAGAGGCCGCTCCGCGCTCTGGATCTCAATGTTCCTCCGAACTCGGAAGCGAAGCCCTGCATCTGTTTTCGTTCGCCGTGGTTCCCGACATGTTTTTGTAAACGAAGGCGGCTGGCATCGCCAAGGTGAGCACAGGAATCGGGGGGAGGCTGTGAGGGACCGCCCGCAGCGTGTTCGCGAGTCCGTCCCATTTTTGTCGCTGGTATCACTTGTCTGATTGACCGGTGCGCATTCTCTGGCAAGAACCCCCGGCGCTCAGCCACCGCTTGGTGGCGCTGCCCTCGAATCATGAAAGACCTCGTCGAAAACCGCCGCCGAATCACTTTGGCGAAAAAGCTCAGGATCGCCGGCATCGTCCTGCGGGAGAATGGCATCCTGTGGTCCGCATTGCTCGGCATCTACTACACCGCCAGCACCATCAGCCAGCGCGCCTTCGCAGCGATGGACGCGCGGAGGAAAAAAAAGGGGATTCCGGGGTTGAACAGCCGCGCGCTCAACAAGGCCATCTGGGAGGCATGGGACTGGAAGGCCGGCGGCGAGGAGTGGACGCCTTCCGAGGCGTGGAAGGCGTCCGTCATCCGCTGCATTCTGGAGAAGCACGTCCCCTCCAACAGCAGTGTGCTCGAGATCGGGCCCGGCGGAGGGCGTTGGACGGGGCACCTCATCGAGCGAGCCGCGGATTTTCTCGCCGTCGATATTTCCGAATCCTGCGTCGAGCTGTGTCAGAAAAAATTCGCCTCTTCACCCCGAGCCCGATTCATCGTCGGTTCGGGCAATGATCTCGCGGGCGTGCCCGACGCATCAGTGGATGCGCTCTGGAGCTTCGACGTCTTCGTCCACATCAACCGCAAGGAAGTCGAGTGCTACGCCGATGAGTTCCTCCGCGTGATGCGACCGGGCGCTGTCGGCATCATTCATCACGGGAGCGTCGGCGGCACGCTCGGCGGCTGGCGCAGCAATCTCACACACGAAGGAATGCTCGATCTGCTCAAGCAGCGCGGCTTCCAGATCGTTGCTTCGTTCAAGGAATGGCAGGATGGCGACGTCACGCATCAGGCCGGACTCTATCAGGACATTGTGACCGTGTTCCGTCGAGCGGATCGCTGATCGGTTGGGGGCCGGCGATTGACATCCCAATGTTTCGCACCATCTAAAGGCAATGGTCTCCCGGTCCCTGTTCATCGCCCGTGCCCGCGTCGTGGAGACGCTGCACTACAGCCGTATGCTGCGCACGCTGCGCGGTCTGAGTTGGTGGATGAGGAGCCAGTTTCCCGCACATCCTGCCGCCCGGCTCGATTGGCTTTGCCGCGCTTATCAGTCGTGTGAGCACGCTCGCATGTGGCCGTGGCTGGCGGATCGCGTGCAGCATCATCTCAAAAAACACGGAACGCGTGCGCTCGAATGGCAGCGCGCACCCGGTGCCGTGCGCTACGGGGGGATATTGCGGAGCCAGCCCGCGCTCAGCAGGTCCGTTGTCTTGAAGGCGCCAGGGGCCAACGGGGAGAAAGGCGTCATCTTTTCGACGTTCGAATATAATTGGTTCCGCCTCGTCGCCGATCCCGGGCGCTTCGAAGCATTGTGCGCGGAGTTTCATCTTGTGCTCTCCACGAGCTGGTCGCCCACCGGGTATCACATTCTCGCACTGGCTGCCGCGCAGGCGTCCGATACCCTTTTTGTACAGGCATGCAACTACGAGGAAGTCGCGAAGATTCAGGCATTCCATCCACGGCTGCGCTGCTTGGAAACGCTGCCGTGCGACTGGTTGCATCCCGACTCCTATCAGCCGCGTGCGCCGCAGGATCGCGACATAGACATCGTCATGGTGTCGAACTGGGCACCGTTCAAACGGCACTGGGAATTTTTCAACGCGCTGCGTGCGATGCCTGCAGGATTGCGCGTCGTGTGCATCGGGCAGCCCGAAGCTGGTTACACGCTCGACGACATCCGGGCCTTGCAACGCAAACTCGGCGCGCCGCAGCAGATCGACTACCGGCAGAGCCTGCCCATCGATCAGGTCGCCGACCTTCAATCACGCGCGAAGGTCGCCCTGATCCTCAGCCGCCGCGAAGGCTGCTGCGTCGCCGCCGCGGAAGGCATGATGGCCGGGGCTGCGCTGGCGATGCGTTACGACGCGCATGTCGGACCGCGTGCGTACGTCACCGAGGACAGGGGCGCGTTGTTGCATCCACGCCACCTCGCAGCGCAACTCCAGGCCTTGATCCAGCGCAGCGACAAGACGCGAGTGCGGGAGTTCGCCGTGCAGCGTCTCTCCTGCTTTGAATCCGTGCGCAAGCTCAACGCCCAACTCCGGACGCACGATCTCGCCAAAGGCCGGCCGTGGACCGTGGACGTTGCCATGCCCATGTGGAGGCCGCATCCGAAGCTCGCGCTTGAGGAGGATCGCGCGCGCCTCGCACCATGCTACACGGCTCTGCACCAGCGCTGGCCGGATTTGTTTTCCGCCGATCTCATCCACCAGAGCTGCCGGTGAGAGAACGCGTCCATTCCCGCACCGTCGCATCATCCCGCTGCCAGTCGGCTCCCGTGGCGTTTCACCTTTTCCAGTGATTGTCTCAACCGGCAAGGGTTCACACGCGTCGGATCGTTCGTTGTGCTCCCCTTCTTTGGTGGGATGACCGTCGCATTAACCTAAAAGCAGGAATGGAAACCACGGATGACACGGATGGCACGGATAGGAAGGGACTTGCCGCCGATGGGGTGCTCACCCCGTGGGTGAACGGGTTTTCGCCCATCCGCCGGCCTAATCTTCTTCATCCGTGGCATCTGTGTAATCCGTGGTAAATCTCATCGCCGTTTTCAGGATTAATCCGTCATGATTTGAAAGCGCGGAAACACGAGATCGGGAGTCCGAACGCTCGTCATGCGGAACGCACGGTGAACGATTTTGAATGGTGGGTGCGAGAATGGAGTCCGACCGACAACCCGACGGTCGCACCCGGAAACTTTCGACCCCCGTGACGACAAAATGCGGGCGAATCATGATCACAATTTTCACTGGACGAGACCGAATCCACGCTCTGGCGGGCCGTCGTCCGCTCTGAAGAAAGAAAATTGCAATATTCCGCTCCAATTCGCTGGACACGTTGTTCGAAGTTGCCTAGACTTCCCCAAATCCAATCAAATATGCTGACTTCAAAAAAGAATCTACTCGCGGCTCAATCGGGTGCTTTGATCTTCGCTGTGTGCTTTGCGGCTTCCAGTTTCTGCTTCGCAGGTGACAACAAGGCTGGAATTCCGCTTTCGGCCGTCAACGGCGTATTTCAGAAAACGAAACGTGATTTGCCTAATGAAAGCCATGCCCATCGCTATCAGGGGAAACTGGCGAAACTGGATCTCGATGGCGACTTCAATTATGATGGCGTCGTTTCAAATTCCGATCGGAACGACAGCGGAGAGATTCAGGAGATTCCCCCGGGCCTGGTGGTTGGCGTCGGGGAATTGACCCAAATGGTCATTCGCCTCAGCCCTCACAAGGTCGCCCTGAACGCCAGGACTCGCATCGAACTCGAAGTGATCGGCATCAACCGCAGTGTTGCTTCGGGCGACTTCGGCAGTTTGAGGGAAGAAATCGCCAGCATGGGACACATTCGCGTCTGGGCGGACTCCAAGCGTTCCAAGCTCCTGCTGGACTCGCAGAAAACCGGATCCCGGATCTGGACCATGCCCCTCGAAGATCTCCGTCCCGACGGCATCATGGCCGCTCCGAGGGTAATCTGGGTCGAAGGCGTCAGGGCCTCCGGAGCACATACGGGCGATATCCGACTGGATGTCCGACTGGTTGATGAGCGGCGGGAAAGCGACATTCAGAAGGGCGGCGTCGCTGCTGCGGTTGCAAAGATGGGCTTCCGTCCGGCTTTTGACCACGTGTTGCTGACTGTCGCGCGCGCCCCGCACAAGAAGGCGTTTGTCAACGGCAACCTGGAGCGTGTTTGGAGCACAGGGGATTCTGCGGAGTGACGGATAAGACGCCCCGGATCCAATGCACTGCCCCTCGGTGCGGATCTGCCGAAGCGTTCTGAAACGCGCTGTAGGCGCAAGGTTCACGGTGCAGAACTCTGCTGAGTGCGACATTAGGGCATTCGATTTACTAGCGGCGATACAGCCCACCGCGAAGCCCCGCCGAGCGTCTGCCATTCGGAATCCGTTTCCGGTGGGGATATCGGGCTTTACCGAATGAGAAGTGGAAATAAAATGGGCGATTTCCGGTGCGCGACTACGGTGATCTCATGCTTCCGAAGGATGGTCGCTCCGGAGCGTGACCTTCCGGAAAGAGGAGCCGATCCGGCGAACAAGGGCGCTCCGGAACAGCACCGGATCGCCAGAGTTACGGTTGTCGTCGATCCCGCGAAAACGGATGACTCCCGATGGCATCCTGCCGATATTGAGGCTTGCGAGAGGCATGGGAAGCCAGTGCAGGATGCATCATGATCAAGGCTCTTGACCGGTGGTTGCTGCCGTGGATATCGCAGCGTTTCAGGCGACCCAAGACGCACGTGTCCGATGTGATGCTGGCCGTCTGCGATCATTTCGAGCCGCTTCACCGGACGGACAAGACCGGTGCCATGCGTCGTCTGGCACAGTGGCGCGAGCGGCTGCCTTCGTTGACCGATTCATCCAGCGACCACGAGGGCGCGGGTGCCAAGCACACTTTTTTCTATCCTATCGAGCAGTATGATCCGGACATTCTCGATCCGCTCTCGGAAATTTGCAGACGGACGCGGAACGAAGTCGAAGTGCACCTTCATCACGACAACGACACTGCCGCGAATCTTGCGCGCACGCTGGAGCAGGGAAAGACGGATCTGCGCAGGCATGGGCTGCTGGGCAGTGACCCGCAGGGCAGTGCTGTGTTCGGGTTCATTCATGGAAACTGGGCGCTCGACGACTCCGACCCCTCCGGATGCGGATGCGGCGTGCGTGGAGAACTCGCGATTCTGAAGCAGGCCGGCTGTTATGCGGATTTCACCATGCCTTCAGCGCCGCACCGGACGCAGGCTCCAATCGTAAATCAGCTTTATTACGCACGCAGCACTTCGGAGGGAAAATCCCACCATCGAGGCCGGCGTGTGTCTTCCGGCCATGAGGGAACCGGTGCGTTGCGACCGAGCAGCGAGCATTTGCTCATTGTGCAGGGCCCGCTTTCGCTGGACTGGCGGCGCCGCAAGTGGGGGATACTGCCCAGAATCGAGAATTCCGACCTCGGTCCGAAAAACCCGCCCACGGCAGCGCGCATGGCGCAGTGGCTGGATTGCCGGATTTGTGTTTCTGGCGCGGAGAGTTGGTGTTTCATCAAACTGCACACGCATGGCGCGCCGGAGTTCGGCCACAGGTCGAATCTCGGCGAGGAGCGCCGGGAGTTTTATGCCGCGATCGAGCAGATGGCCCGGGACCGCGGATTCAGGCTCCACTACGTCAGCGCCCGCGAGATGGTGAACATCCTGCACGCTGCGGAGGACGGCCACGGCGGGGATGCGGGCCCGTGGCGCGACTACATTTACAGTGCGCCGCCCTTGTTGCGGCCAGCCTTGGTGCCGTGAAACTGCTTTTTGTCTCCAACCTTTTTCCGGATCAGACGGAAAGCTGGCGCGGTCTCGACAATGCGACCTTGCTGCATGCCATGCGCGAAGCGGAACCGCGCCTTGAAATTCGCGTGCTCGCGTTCAGACCTTCGCTCATGCGATTTGGGCATGCCGCGCGGCTGCATCCGCGGTCCGGCGACGAAATCCTCAACCCCTCTTTTTTCTGGGCTAACTATCTGCCGAAGCTGGGCGGATTCAATCACCGGCTCTTCGCCCTGGCGCTGGCGAGGGCCGAGGCGTCGCTGCCCGCCGATTTTCAGCCGGATGCGATTCTGGCGCCGTGGCTTTTTCCTGACTCATGTGCGGCGGCCATCCGG
>BJFP01000249.1 GCA_014189875.1 Verrucomicrobiota bacterium
CATGGAACGAGCTGCCCGATCAATTCGCATGACTCGACGGCATCGCTGCTGGAAAATATCTTCCCGGTTCGTTCAGCGTGCGACAAAACACCTCCGCGACTCGGGCGACAAGCCTCGCGCCGCCGCCGAAGCCGCTCTCTGGCTCCCGGAAAAACGCATCGGCCACCAGCGACACTGCTGAACGCGCAGCAGTCTCAGACCAAGACGCCCTTCACCACTTTTCCATGCACGTCGGTCAGGCGATACTGGCGGCCTTGGAAGCGGAACGTGAGACGCTCGTGGTCGATGCCGAGCTGGTGCATCACCGTCGCCTGGAAATCGTGGACATCCACGGGGTTCTCGACGGCGTTGAATGCGAACTCATCGCTCGCCCCGTAGCTTATGCCGGGCTTGATTCCTGCGCCTGCCATCCAGATCGTAAAAGCATAGGGGTGATGGTCGCGTCCCCACTGTGCGCGGTTCGCGATGTCGCCCTGGATGAACGGCGTGCGCCCGAATTCACCGCCCCAGATCACGAGTGTGTCGTCGAGCATGCCGCGCATTTTCAAATCCTTCACGAGCGCGGCCGCGGGTTGATCCGTGTCGCGGCACTGAATTTCAAATTGCGTGGAGAGATTGCGGTGATGATCCCATCCCGCGTGGAGGAGCTGCGTGAAACGGCATCCGCGCTCGGCCAGCCGCCGGGCCATGAGGCAATTGTAGGCGAACGATCCAGGCCGCTTCACGTCGGGGCCGTACATCTGCAGCACGCTTGCGGGCTCCTTTGAAAAATCCGTGAGCTCCGGCACGCTGGCCTGCATTTTATAGGCCATCTCGTATTGCGCTATGCGCGTGACGATCTCCGGATCGCCGTATTCCTCGAAGTGCCGCTGGTTCAGCTTAGCGAGATCGTCGAGCAGGCCGCGCCGCACCTCACGCGATACGCCGTCTGGATTCGAGAGATAGAGCACGGGGTCGCCGCCGCCGCGGAATTTCACGCCCTGATATTTCGACGGCAAGAAGCCGCTCGCCCAGTAGAAGTCGTAGAATATCTGCCCGCACGACGCTTCCTTGTCGCGCGAGGTCATCACGACGAAGCCGGGCAGATCGCTGCCCTCGGTGCCGAGGCCGTAGGTCGCCCAAGCGCCCATGCTCGGGCGGCCCGGCATTTCCGAACCGGTGAGGAAAAAGGTGATCGCCGGCGCATGATTCACCGCACCCGTGTGCATGGACTTGATGAAGCAGACGTCGTCCACGATGCCCGCTGTGTGCGGGAGAAAATCGCACACCCACGCGCCGCTCTTCCCGTGCTGCTTGAAGCCGGTGAATGGCGGGAGCACGAGTTTCTTTGCCTTCTCCGTCATCGTGGAGAGGCGCTGGTTTTTGTGGACGCTCTCGGGGATTTCCTGACCGCGCATTTTTTCCAGCCCGGGCTTGTAGTCAAACATGTCCACATGCGGCGGCCCGCCATTGTGCAGCAGGTAGATCACGCGCTTCGCCTTCGGCGCAAAATGCGGCAGCCCCGGCAATCCGCCCGCACTCGGGGCGCCCGCGAGGCCATCATTGCCGAGCAATGACGAGAGCGCGGCGCCGCCGATGCCAAGCGCGCCCTTTGCGAAAAATTGGCGGCGGGTGAGGAATGCGGCGCGGTCGGTGAGCGGGGAGTTCATTTTTCCTGTGCAGTGCGGGGAGGATAATGACGCGGGGAACCGGCGCTGTCGAGAGGGCGCGCGTGGTTGAAAAAGCAAAACGCGCGGGACGTGAATCCCGCGCGCTCGCTGATGTTTGGAATTGGTGGCCGTGCCGAAATTATCTCGGGCTCGCCGGGATCGGCGTCGGCGTCGGACTCGGGGGCCGACGCGGGATGCCGAGGATTGGCGGGAAGCCGAGGCTGCCGGGTGTGAAGCCGCCGGGGCCGGCCGCGATAGGCGGCACGCTGGTGTCCTTGAAGTTACCGCCGCGTCCGGGCCCCATGGCGATCGCGGCCTTGCCGTCCGAGATGCTCTTGCCGTCCGACGGGCTCCGGCCTGCGGAGGCGGTCTTCTCGGAAGTGCCTTCGTTGTCGCCAGGCCCCTGCGCGATTGCGGCCGGGGCTCCAGTGACTTCATGTTCGGCGAGCGCGAGGTCGGCGAAGATATTCAGCTCTCGGATGGAGAGCGCGGCATCGCCGCTCTCGGGCGTCCAGCGGATTGCGAGTGCTGTGGCCTTGGTCTCCGCGAAGTCGGCGAACGCGCGCTGCGAGCTGCCGTCGAACGAGAGCGTGATGGACGGCGCAACGCCTTCGATGCTGACGGGCGTGGCATTCTGCGGCGCTTCGCTCAGGAGGAAGATGTCCACCTTCCCGCGGGTCTTGGCATTGGTGAGGAGCGAGAGGCGCGTGAAGGGCTGCGCACCGTCGAAGCGGAGCACGAGACCGGACTCGGCGGTGGAGGGCTTCACGTTGAGAAGCGTCTCCGGATCGTCGTCAATGGCGCGCTGCCAAGAGGTATCGCTGCCGCCCGAGTTGGCGAAAGTGACCGCGCCTTTTGCATAGATGCCAGCCATGTTGAATGCGGTCTGGTTATTCACGAAGTCACCGAGAAGCTGCTTGGTGTTTGCAGGCTCCGCGCGCTTGCCGATGGACATCGCGGATGCCTGGCGTTCGCCGAAGATATTGATGCTGTAGATCGGCGAGGAGTCGGCGATGTTCGTCTCGATGAGGACGTATTTCGCAAACTTGTTGATACGGTGCGCGAGCTTGTGGTTGTTGATGCTCTCGACGGGCACGTCCTTCGCGACCTGCGTCCAGGACTTGTCGCCCGGCGCGGCGTCGGCATCGCCCGTGTAGATCGTGATGGTGCCGCTCGGGATCTTTGTGGAGAGTTCGAAGTTCGTGACCATCTGCGGCTCGGCGAGGCGGACGAGGTAGTGTTGCTTGCCCTTGAGCGCAGGCCAGCCGGTGGCGATGTCGTCGTCGAGCCACGCAGCAGCAGCCTCGGTGTCCACGTAGCGCTGCGCGGCGGCATCGAAGAGCGATAGTGTCGTCGAGCAGTGCTGACGGGCGATGTTTTTCAGGTAACCCTGCGTGGCGTTTCCTGCGGATTTCTCGGGTGGGGCTGCGGACACCAAAGTCGAGAAGGCGGTCGCGATGACGGTGGCTAGTGCTGTTTTTTACATGTGCGGATGTGGTGTGTTTTTAGCGGAGGAGGAAGGGAGTGAAAAGAGAAATCCGAGTGAAATTGCGAGTCAGGACGCGCGGGCAGGCTCTATGGTGATTACGGAAATTATCTATAAATCATGAACCGGGCAAGCGCTTTTTTCGTTTTTTTCGCACCTCGGCGAATTCTTGTGTTGGCTTTTTACCTGCTTCTGTATTGAAAAACTCGGCGACGATCCATTGAGCCCGTGACGCATGTCAGCAGGCTGCTCATGCATCGTCGGAAATTCCTGCAACCGAAGCCCATCCAACTTATCCAATCGTGCAAACATCACCACCGAACGAACAGACGCCAGTGACAGCGGACACCGAAACAGCTCTCGCTGAAGGGACAAAAATCGGCGGCTGCTACGTGCTCCGCCGCAACCTGAGCAAGGCCGGCGCAAGCCCCGTGTGGGTCGCGACCGACGAAGCGCTCGGGAAAGATGTGACGCTCCACTTTGTGCCCGGCCCGGTCGCGGGCAATGCGCGTGCGATGGCCGAACTTCGCCAGGAGGTGAAGCGCAACCGCCAGCTCATCCACCCGAACATTCTCCGCGTCTATGATTTCGTGGAGGACGGCACCGTCGCGGCGATCTCGATGGATGAATTTGAGGGCGAGTCGCTCGATGAGGTGCTGAAAAAGAAAGGCCGCCTCGACCCGACGGACATCAAGCCTTGGATCGCGCAGCTCGCCGAGACGCTCGCGGATGCACACCGCATCCAGCTTTTCCACCGCGACCTCGCGCCCTCGAACCTCTACCTGCGCCCGAACGGCGGCCTGCTGGTCGCGAATTTCGGAGTCAGCCGCGTGCTCCTGAACACGCTCGAACGCGCCGGCATCGCAAAAGGTGCGGACGCGCACCTTGCATTCCTCAGCCCGCAGCAGATTGACGGCGAGCGCCCCGGCGCGAGCGACGATATCTACGGCTTCGGCGTGCTCATGCACACGCTGCTTGCCGGCACATCGCCCTTCACCGGCGACGACATGGTAATGCAGGTCCGCAAGACCGTCCCCGCGCCGATCTCCGAGGTGCGCGCCGCGGCCGGGACGACGGTGCCCGTGCCCGCGTCGTGGGAAAAACTGATCTCCGCCTGCCTCGAAAAAACCGCCGAAGCGAGACCTCGCAGCCTCACCGAAGTGCTCACTCTTCTCGGGCAGGATTCCGGCCCCGCGCGTCCGCGCAGCGATGCCGCGCCAGTCGTGGAAAAGGCCGCCACCATCGAGCCTCAGCGGCATCCCGCGGAAGTGGAAGCAATCTTGAAAGCCTCAGCCCTTTCCGATGCGTCGGCGAGCCATGCCGGCCCGGAAAAGCCGCACGCCTCCGAGCCTGCGGCGAAACATTCCCCCGCTTCGGAAGCGACCACACCGGCCGGATCGCATCACCCGGAGATCCCGCCGATCCCGCCGGAGCGGAAGGCTCCGGTGAAGGGCGCGCTCTCCGCGAATTTCCCGGATATGGAACGTCCGCGCTCGAAGACACCGCTCGTCTGGCTGGCAGTCGCGGCGAGCATCATCGGCGTCGGCATCTACATGCGGAACAAGTCCGACCAAGATGACGGGGACGAGAATGGCTCTGTGACCAAATTGGGTGACAACGCGAATCCCACGCGCACGCCGGAACCGAAAACAAAGGACACAGAATCCGCCCCTCCAACGCAAGGCGACTTGCCCGACCCGCTGCCCGTCCCGACGCCCAAGACCGTGGCAAACAACACACCCGGCGGGACTGTCGAGCCTCCGAAGATCGAAACTCCAAAGCCCGCGGCGACTCCGAAGCCCCTAATCGGCAGCGAGCCCGCGACGCCCGTGCCGACGAACGTCGCGACCGCCACGCCGACGCCGGGTGGAAAGGCCACGCCGAATCTCGCAGTCAAACCGCCGGCGACACCCGTGGCAACACCCGAACCGGTGAAGCCTCCGCAGACGCCCACGCCGTCCGCCGTCGCATCGAAGAGCGAGCCGCTGAGGCTGCCCGATCCGATCGATCCGCTTCCGAAAATTGTCATTGACAAATTGACGAAGGTTCAGCTCGACGAAGCCAAGGCGCAGCGCGAAGCCGCCGTCCAGAACATCCGCGCCGCGGCCACTGCCGCGGACGTCGTTCACCAGGAGGCCACGCGCCGGATCGAGACTGCGAAGGCCGACAAGGACAAATTCCAGAAGGCGCTCGAGGCGATGCGGAAGGTCCACGGCCCGACCATCCTCCAGTCCGAGCAGATCGATGCGGACCGCAAGAAATTCGAGGCCGAGGCCGAGAAGTCTGCGATCGCCGCAGCCGAGGCCACGAAGCAGGCGGAGGCAGCCAAGCGCAAGCTCGACGACGTCATCGCAAGAGGCGGCGACAAGCTCAAGGACCGGCAGAAGGCCGAGACGGAACTGAATGCTGCAAGTGCCATCCTCGTCGGCGTGTCAAAGGAAGTGGATTCTCTCTCGCAGATCCAGACAAAGGCAGACACGATCCGCATGCAGGCGCGGCTTTCCCAGCAGCAGGCCGAGCAGGATTTGCAAAAAATCGCCGCGATCCGCGAAAAAATGCGCCTCGCGGAAGTCGCGGACATGCGCAAGGCAAACCAGGAAAAAATCACGTCGATCGAAAAGGAGATGCACGGCCTCAAGGGACAGATCGCGCGTCACGACGCGACCATCGAACAGCTCAAGGAACTCGGCGACTCCGGCAAGGAAGCGATCAAAAAACTTGAGGAAAAAAAGACCTCCGCGCAGCAGCAGATCAGCAACATGCAGGCGGAGATCACGCGCCTCTCCGGCGGTGGCCCCGAGACGACGGTAAAAAAGGATCCCATCACTTCCGCCATCAAACCGCCGGTGACACCGCCCGACCCGACTCCCGCCGTCAAAGCACCGACTCCTGCGCCGGAAACCGCAGCGCCGGTGAATTCCCTCGGCATGAGGTTCGTGCCGGTCGGCGACGCGCAGTTCAGCGTCTATCTCACCACAGTGAAGGACTTCGAGGCATTTGCCACGGCCACCGGGCTGAAGTCCGAATCGTGGAAAACTCCCGGATTCAAACAGGGCCCCGACCATCCCGTAGTGAACGTGACGTGGCGCGAGGCCGACGCATTCTGCAAATGGCTCACCGAAAAGGAGCGCAAGGCCGGGCTGCTGAAATCCGGCGAGAGCTACCGCCTGCCGAACGATCTGGAATGGAGCAAGGCCGTCGGCCTCCCCGCCGAGCCCGGCTCGTCCCCCGAGGAGCGCGACATGGGCGTGCAGGACGTGTATCCATGGGGCAATGCGTGGCCGCCGCCGACCGGCGCGGGAAATTACGCGGGCGAGGAGACCGCGACGGATATCCCGATTCCCGGCTACAATGACGGCTTCGCGAACACCTCGCCGGTCGGAAAATTCCAAGTGAACGCAGCGGGCCTCTACGACATGGGCGGCAACGTCTGGCAGTGGGTCGGCGATTTCTTTAACGGCGAAAATCGCGCCAAGACACTGCGCGGCGGCTCGTGGTACAATGGTGCGATCCCGCTCAGCCTGCTGTCCTCGTGCCGCATCAGCTCCTCGCCGGACA
>BJFP01000250.1 GCA_014189875.1 Verrucomicrobiota bacterium
CTTACTTTTAAACTATGCATTCTTCGGCCACACTTTCCGGCTTGGGAACTTTAGGTCACGACGGGCCGGAACTCTCCCCGATTCTGGAACGCACATGGCGGGAGACTGGCGATGCAACTCTGATCCGGAGCACCTCTGCCGCGATGGCGAAAATGGGCAGGCCCAGCGGCGTCGAACTGCTCCTCTCGGCGGCATTGGCAACCGATGGTCGGGACAAGGCGCGTCAGCAAACAGCCTATTATGCGTTGCAGGAAGTGTATCGAGGCGAGGCTGTGCCACCGCTCGCAGCCCGACTGGCGGATCAACCGCCTACGAGTGAGGCAGTCAAACTGGTCGCCCCAATCCTCGCGAGAACCAGCGGCCCCGCTGGGCAGGAAGCCGTGGTGAACTGGTTGCGAAACCGGCCAGAAAATGCCGCTCCGCTGGTGCATGATCTCATCCGCCAACAAATTCGCACGGATCCATTTGAATCGGCGTGGGCGACCGCCGTCGATCCGGCGGTGCCGTTTAAGAACGAGGAAAACCGCAAGGCGATCCGCGAGGCCCTCGACGCATACCGCGCGGGTCGCACAAGGCGGTGAGAGCGCGAGCCAAAAAACTCGCGTCGCCCTTCAAAAACCCGCAGGATGCGCCATGACCGCGAAGAAGTTTTATGACTGGCAGACTGTCGGTGGCACCGACGACGTCATGCGTCTGGTGGATTGCCTGGAGAGGGCGGATATTCCGTGGTGCGCCATCGGAGGAGTCGCGGTGAATCATTGGGCGGCGGAGCCGATGGTGACTCAGGATGTTGATTTTGTCGTCGCCACCGAGGCAATCGAACGGGCCACGGAGATTCTCACCGGGGCCGGTTTCCGGGCTGAGAAATTCAAGTGGTCCATCAACTTCAAGGGGCATTCCAAAGTCAGCCTCCAGCTCAGCACCGAGGATTTCTACCGCGACTTTCCGAGCCGGGCCGTGGCTGCGGACGTGCATGGCATCCTGCTCCGGGTCGCCTCGTTGGAGGACACACTGAAAGGCAAGATTCTGGCATGGAGCGATTCCACGCGACGACAGAGCAAACGGATCAAGTATCTCGGCGACATCGCCCGACTGGTCGAGACGCATCCGCATTTGTGGGAGTCGCTCAATGATGACCTCAAGAAACAGATCGAGCGGCCGAAGGCCTGATTGCTGAAGTGAGGCGAATCCCGGCGGAGCTTTCACGGTGCGGACTGGTTTGAAAACCCTTGAGTATCCGGCGTGAAGGTGGCGAGGGGCGTGGCGAAGTTTGAGGCGGACCTGGCTGCGCTCGTCCGCGCGCGTTGCAAACCTTTCCTACATTGCGTCCATGTCCCGTTCGTCCGCGCCGCCGTATTGTGACTGGCTGCATCGTTCCCGCGCGCTATGGTCGCGCACTTTGGAAAATACCGAACCCGATCACTACGCCACGCTCGGCCTCGACCGGCGCTGCACCACCGCACAAATCCGCGCTGCATACCGCGTGCTTTCGAAGCGACATCACCCCGACGTGAACGGCGGCTCACCCGAGGCCGAGGCGCAAATGCAGGCGCTGAATGCGGCGCACGAAACCCTGCGAGATCCCGCCCGGCGGCGCGCATACGATTGGAACTTGGATGCGGAAACAGGCGATGCGAAGCCGCGTGATCCCAAGCCGAGAAAAGTCGAACGCAACATCGCGCACGACGCACGGGTGCGGCTGGAGGATTTCATCCGCGGAACGGTGCTCGATGTCCGCGTGAATGATCCCGCGAATCCGAACGGCGCGGAAATTTTCCATCTCGAAATCCCGCCGCTCACCGCGCCGGGCGCGCGCTTCCGCATTCCGCGCGCGGAGCCTTTCGAGGGTGGCACGGTGACGGTGCGCGTGAAGGCCTCGCCGAATTTCCGCTTCAAGCCAAGCGGTTCGGATGTGCGCTGCGATCTGCGGATCAGCACGCAACGCGCGACACAGGGCGGCTCGGAGACGATCCAGGGCATCACCAGCGCGATGGTGCGCGTGCAGATTCCGCCGGGCGTGGGACGCGGCGCAGTGCTGCGCATCGCAGGCGAAGGCCTGCCGAAGCCGCGCGGGGGACGAGGCGACCTGCTTGTGCGAATCGCCTACCGGCCCGAGGTGCGCACGTCGCGCGTGGGCGGACGGTGATTTGAAAACGCAGAGGCGCAGAGGTGGAGCGGAGAGGCCCGCAGAGGGAGCAGGAAAAAAATCCTCCACAATCCTCTCCATTCACGCTCCGCGCCTACGCGCCTACGTGCTGAAGATGAGGACGCAACTGCCTTGAGACATCCTCCGTGTCTCAAAAAAAAATTCCGCGGCGCTCCGTGCGCCTAGACGGATTCGGGAGTCGCGTCGGAAGCAGGCGCCGCGTCTTCCGCGGGAGTCGCGTCATCCGTCTCGGACGATGTGGGCGAATCCTTGCGCTTCAGCTTCTCCGCCTTCTTCGCCTTCTTGTCCATTTCACGCCGACGCTTTTCAAACTGGTAGTTGGGTTTTGCCATGTGTGCCCGGAACATTCCAGCATCCGGGCAAACAGACGAGCGGTAATTGCGCCTTTCGCAAAATGTCGTTTTTCCCACGCCCATGAAATCCCCCCTGCTCCGCCTCGCACGCATCGCGCTGCTCGTGTATGTCGGTCTCTGCATCGGCATCGCCGGCTGCCAAAGCACGATGCTCTACTTCCCCGCCAAGCACACCGAACCCGCAGCCCTCGCGCGCGCAAGCGACGGCGGCCTCGAGCCGTGGCGCGATGCACACGGAATGCTCATCGGCTGGAAGCGCCCGGTCGCGCGGGCAAAGGCGCGCATGCTCGTCTTCCACGGCAATGCGGGCTGCGCGCTCGACCGCACATACTACGCGGACGCATTCGGCGCGGGGTGGGAAGTCTGCCTCCTCGAATACCCCGGCTACGGCTCGCGCGACGGTTCGCCCTGCAAGGACAGCTTCATCGCCGCGGGCCGGGCCGCGGTGGAAAATCTCCTCGCGACGGACAAGCGGCCCGTCTTTCTCCTCGGCGAGAGCATCGGCAGCGGCCCGGCTGCGGCGCTCGCCGGTGCGATGCCGGAAAAAATCGCGGGCGCGGTGATGATGATTCCCTTCGCGCGGCTCGCGGAAGTCGCGAAGGCGAAATTCCCGTGGCTCCCCGTGTCGCTGCTGCTGCGCGACAAGTTCGACAACATCGCCGCACTCGGATCATTCCACGGACCCGTGGTCTTCGTGATCGCGGAGGACGACGAGGTAATCGGCCCCGCACAGGGACGCAAATTTCACACCGCCTACGCCGGCCCGAAGAAGCTCATCGTGCTCCCCGGCGCGACGCATAACAATTTCCCGACCGAGCCCGACGCGCTTTGGTTCCGCGAGACGAGCGACTTTTTGCGGAAGCACGAGGAGATCCCGGGGCGCTAAACTCCTGAGGGCAATACATCACCCGCGGCAGGCACCCGCTCGCCAACGCCTTTTCCGAGCGATTGCATCGCAGCGCGCAATTCATCGGGCACGAGCGTTTTTTTCAGGACGCAATTCACGGATGCCGGCTGCTGCGCCGGGCCGTGCGCGAAGCCGGTGAGCAGAATCACACGCTTCGCCAGGGCGATACGGCGCACGGAGTCCGCGAGCTGGACGCCGCTCATTCCCGGCATGCCGTGGTCGGTCGTCACGAGATCAAAGTGTTCGCTCATCACCCGCTGGAGCGCCTCGCCGCCGTCGGACGCAATCACGACACGGTGGCGATCACCTTTCAAATACTGCGTGACGACAGCTGGAAGCGCATTTCAAGCAGGTTGCGAATGCGCATCTGGATCTCCGCCGAGTCGAACGGTTTTGAAATGATGTCTGTCGCGCCGACGGCCCGCGCGCGGCGCTTATGCCGCGGTTCGGGACTGCCCGTGAGCACCAGGCTCGGGAGGCACGTATCGCGCGAAAGATGACTGCGGAGTCGCTCGACCAGTTCAATGCCATCCATCTCGGGCATCTCGATGTCCGTGATCCCGAGATCGGGTGCATACGCGTCGAATTCCTCGGTAATCCGCGTCGGTTCCGAGAGCTTGTGCACGAGGGATTCGAGTGCGGAGTGCGGAGTTGAGAAAATCGTCGAGTTCCTCGGGCGTCGGCGGCAATCCGGTGAGGTCGAGATAAAGCCTGCGGCAAAGCTTTTCCGGCGGCGCTTCGTGCGACGGCGCGAGACCTTCCGCCAGCAGCCGATCAAAAATGAAACGGTCATTCGGATTCTTCGACTACTTTTCGCGTGCCGCCTGCTGCCCGTGAAGTCTCGCGCCGAGCGCGGGCTCACGTTTCACCTACCGATCGAATCGCGCTGCATCCAACGGGCGACTCTCGTCATCCGTTCCGAGGATCTGCCAGGACCAGTCCGCCGGTCGTGCGCAGAGCCCCTTCACGATCGGATTGTTCCGGATGTAGCGGAATTTTTCCTCCCGCTCCGCGTCGGTGCGGATCCGGTGATCGAAGAAGTTTTCCTGCCATTCCACACCCGAGCGCAGCGTGTGCCAGCGCTTCCAGTCGCCGACGACGTCCGACATGCATTGATCCGCCGGGAATGCGAGCAGAGCGTGCAAGTGATCCGGCATCAGCAGGAAGACGGTGAAATGACAGCGGCGCTTCTCGGAATAGAACCGGACGGATTTCAGCAGCGCACCGCCGACGGCGGGCACCGTCAGTTGCCGCGAGTCCGGCGCGATGCGGATGCGGATCTGGAAAGTCGCATCCGTCGGCACCCACCAAGGCGTCTCGTGATTGGGTCTTCTGCCGAAATCACTCATGCCCGCGGCTGTGCCGCGGCGAATGCGCACCGCAAGCCAGAAAGCCGAACGCACGCGGCGGAACGCGCCGGTGGAACGCGACCTCCGGGCGCGTTTCCGGTTGCAAGACTTGCTCCCAATCCGCACGCAAGCGAACGCCGTCCGCCTGCGGAAGCGTGCCCGGAGGTCACGCTCCACCGCGCTTCGCGCGCATGTCTATCGCGCGTTCCCGCTATTTTTTCTCCGGAAAAATCTCCGCGAGCAGTGCCGCCATGCGGTGACCGGCGATCACGATCCGGCGTCCGGAAATGTCGTAGGCCGCGTGCGCAAATTCCGGCGCGAGCCTCGGTGCCTCCGTGTTGTCCGGATGCGGCCCCGGCGGATACGCGCTCTTGCAGCCGATGAGATGACTCTCGCGCGCCCACGCCTCGGCATCGCCGGGCTGTGCAAGTTCCGTGAGCGTCGCGCGAGGGAAACGCTTCATCAGTTCGCGCGCCTCCTCGGTGATGATCCCCTCGCCCGGCTTCGGCCTCGCGCCGATTTTTGGATTTGCCCACAGCTCGACGACCGCGCCCTCGCGCACGTCGAACCGGAACGACTTGTCCCAAAACGTGTGCAGGTTCGGCACCATGCCCGGCATGAGGTCGCTGAAATGCACGCCCGAGATCAGATAGCCGTTGCCGCCGCGATCATTCCACGTCGTCGCGTGCAGCGGCTGGTGGATGTCGCCGACCCAGTGAAAGAGCATCCCGAGCGCCTTCGCGCGCTCGTCGGCGGGCGCCTGCTTGTTGCGCAGCGTCTTCAGATTCTCGCCGATGGCCCACACGATGTTCGGCCCCTCGGGAACCTTGAAGTTTTTCCCATCGTCCGTCTTCTCGGAATCCACGTAGTGCCATGTGGACCACGGATATTCCTTCTTCGGCAACGAGCGCAGATCGTCCATCCAGCACGACACCGTGGTGAAATTATACGCCTGTCCGCCGTTGTAGCGGTTGTCGAGCGTGCCGACGATTTCATCCACCGCAGCGCGCACGCGCGGGCTGCTGAGTTCCCACGCGATCTGTCCGACCAGCATGTGTCCGCCCGCGTCCCATGCGTGTGCGGTGGCGGTGATGAGGATGAGGGCGAGGGTTGTTTTTTTCATGGAGAAAATGGGGCGAGGGTTTGGGAGAGTGCTCAGTTCTCAGTTCTCAGTTCTCAGTTCTCAGTTTCCGGCGTTCGCAAGACTTGGATCTGAGAACTGAGAACTGAGAACTGAGCACTTTCCGTCACGGCAGCACCTTGATCTGATCGAGTTCAAACACGCGCACCTGCAACGCGCCGTTCCAATCCTCCAGCACGCCGCCGATGTGGATCTTTTTGCCGACGAATGCCGCGATGTCCTGCTTCGCGATTCCCTTCGCGCCCGACGTGCCGAGGAACACGAGCGAGACGGAGTCGTGATGGTTCTTCGTGAAATTCAGATAGGTCGTGGAGCCGCTGCGGCTGCTGCCGGTCGCCACGATTTTCCCCTCGAGCACCACACGCCTGCCGAGCCGCTTGCGCAACGCCGTAAGATCCGTCGGCGCGTAGATCACTTCGCTCACGACCGGGATCGCCGTCTTTGCCCGCACCGGATCTGCGCGCAGCCCGGGGGCCACGGCAGCCAGGCACACAGCGATGCAAAGAAATGAGGGAAGACGGACAGGGAAATTCATGGGGCACACAAGTAATGCGAAACGTTCCAGCGTGCGCCAATGAATTCTGCGGTCGGTCAGCGGCTCGCCTCCGCACGCAGCGGATTGACTAAGATTGGCACCTCTGCAAAGCTCTCAAAATGACCATCGCGCTGACCAAAGATGTCGAAGCCTTTGTCGAAGACCAGGTGCGCGCAGGCGTCTGCCCGGATGCCAGCACATTG
>BJFP01000251.1 GCA_014189875.1 Verrucomicrobiota bacterium
CGCGCAAAATCCGAAACGCGTCAAGGCCATGTCCGCGCAATTGGAGAAATGGTTGCAAAGCACGGCATCGAGTCGGTGAAGGCGTCACTGCAAGGAAATTGCTTTCGCGCCCGCCGCACCGGAAACGCTCAGAACGCGGACGGGCGTCGGGGAGTGAGGGGGGCTGCCCTGGAGCACTCGGGTACGGCGCAATGGTAACCAAATAGCATCACGAATCGCAGGCGGCGGCGTTTACGGGCTTCATCGAGACGATGATGGAACCGATTCCCGCATTGCCCCTCGCATCGGGGCAGGGCAGAGTCCGCGCCCTTTTCACCATGAGCTACGAGCGCCGCAGACCATTTCCTTTCGACCAATTCGAGCCCCGCTGGCAGCGCGTGTGGGACGAACGGCAGACCTTTCACACGCCGAATCCCGGCGAGCCCGGCTTCGACGCGACGCGTCCGAAATACTACGTGCTCGACATGTTCCCCTACCCGAGCGGCGCGGGGCTGCACGTCGGCCATCCCGAGGGCTACACGGCGACAGACATCATCGGGCGCTACAAAAAGATGCGCGGCTTCAACGTGCTGCACCCGATGGGCTGGGACGCGTTCGGCCTGCCCGCGGAGCAATACGCCATCAAGACCGGCCAGCACCCGCGCGCGACGACCGAGGCGAACGTCGCCAATTTCAAGAAGCAGCTCCAGAGCATCGGCTTCGGCTACGACTGGCAGCGCGAGGTGAACACGACCGATCCCGGCTATTTCAAATGGACGCAGTGGATTTTCGTGCAGCTCTACAACGCGTGGTTCAACCCCGCGACGCAGCGCGCCGAGCCGATCACGACGTATAAAGGCGGAGACGCCGACAGCGTCCGCCTCGCCTACGTGAGCGATGCGCCGGTGAACTGGTGCCCCGAACTCGGCACCGTGCTCGCGAACGAGGAGGTCATTGATGGAAAAAGCGAAGTCGGCGGCCATCCCGTCGAGCGTCGCCCGATGCGCCAGTGGATGCTGCGCATCACGGCCTACGCGCAGCGGCTGATTGACGAACTCGACGGCCTCGACTGGCCGGAGAGCATCAAGATTCACCAGCGAAACTGGATCGGCCGCAGCGAAGGCGCGGAGGTGAAGTTCAAAGTCGCCGACTGCCCGGCGGGCATGGATGAAACCATCACCGTTTTCACGACACGCCCCGATACGCTCTACGGCGCGACCTACATGGTGCTCGCACCGGAGCATCCCATCGTTGATCAGATCCTCAGTGAGGAGCAGGCGACCGCCGTCGAGGAATACCGCGAGAAAGCCGCGCGCAAGAGCGACCTCGATCGCGCCGAGTTGACGAAAGACAAGACCGGCATCTTCACCGGCGCGTTCGCCATCAATCCCGTCAGCGGCGAGCGCATCCCCGTCTGGATTGCCGACTACGTCCTGCCCGGCTACGGCACCGGCGCGATCATGGCCGTGCCTGCGCACGACGAGCGCGACTGGGAGTTTGCGAAAAAATTCGCGCTGCCCATCCGCGAAGTCGTCTCGTCCGAACCGCGCCTCGGTCTCGGCGGCGGCGGCGTGTGCGACGCCGAACCGCTGGAGTGTTTCCACGGCGAAGGCTACGCCATCCACAGCGGCCCGCTCGACGGACTTCCCACCACCGCGGCGAAAGCCGAAATCATCCGCCGCCTCGAAGCCGAGGGCCTCGGCAAAAAGACGATCAACTTCAAACTCCGCGACTGGCTTTTCTCGCGCCAGCGCTACTGGGGCGAGCCCTTCCCCATCGTGTGGGAAAATGGAAGGCACCGCGCGCTCGACGCCAGCGAACTCCCCGTCGTCCCGCCGGACCTCGCCGATTTCAAACCCACCGGCACCCCGGAGGGCCCGCTGACAAAGGCGCGCGACTGGATCGCCTACACCGCCACCGCCACGCGCGAGACGAACACCATGCCGCAATGGGCCGGCTCGTGCTGGTACTACCTGCGCTACATTGACAATAAGAACGCCGACCGCTTCGTCGGTGCAGAAGCAGAGCGTTATTGGACGACCGGCTCCACCAGTCACCAGTCACCAGCCACCAATCACAAAGTCCCACACGGCGGCGTGGACCTCTACGTCGGCGGCACCGAGCACGCCGTGCTGCACCTGCTCTACGCGCGCTTCTGGCACAAGGTCTTGTTCGACCTCGGCCACGTCAGCACGCCCGAGCCATTTCAAAAACTCGTCAACCAGGGCCTCATCCTCGGCGAGGACGGCGTGAAGATGAGCAAGTCGCGCGGCAACGTCGTGAACCCCGACGACGTGATCAAAGAATACGGCGCCGACGCGCTGCGGCTCTACGAGATGTTCATGGGCCCGCTCGAAGCCACGAAGCCGTGGAGCATGAGCGGCGTCGAGGGCGTCTTCCGTTTCCTCGCCCGCGTGTGGCGTCTCGTGATGGAGGAAAACCAGGCCGGCGAGTGGCAGCGCAGCGCCGCCGTGCAGGACGTGCCGATGGAAAAGGCGCTCGCAAAAGTCGTCCACGCCACGATCAAAAAAGTCGGCGAAGACATCGAGAACCTCAGCTTCAACACCGCCATCTCGCAAATGATGATCTGCACGAACGCGCTCATCTCCGCAACCCCGCGCCCCGTCGCCGCGATCCGTCTGCTGCTGCAAGTGCTGAATCCCTTCGCCCCGCATCTCACGGAGGAGCTGAATGCAGTGCTCAGTGCTCAGTGCTCAGTGCTCAGTAAGAGCACCGACACTGGAACCACCGAGCACTGCGCACCGAGCACTGAGCACTCGCTTCTCTCCGACCTGCCCTGGCCCGCCTACGATCCCGCGCTCCTCATCGAGGACGAAATCGAACTCCCCGTGCAGGTGAACGGAAAACTCCGCGACAAGATCGTCGTGAAAAAAGACGCGACGCAGGCCGACATCGAAGCCATCGCCAAGGCCGCGCCGAAAATCGCCGAGGCCATCGCTGGCAAGACGATCAAAAAACTCATCGTCGTCCCCGGCCGCCTCGTGAACATCGTCGTCGGCTAGTCGGCGCGATTCCAATGAAACCGCAAAGCACGCGAAGTGCGCGAAGCAGGCGAAGATCGCACAGCGCATGGGGAGCGCGGGCTTCCAGCCCGCTGTGTCCGGCATCCTTGCCGGACACCCGTGAGCATCCTGCTCACGGAATGATTTCCGCGCGCAGGATGCGCGTCCGATTCGCGCTGGAAGCACAAATCCGCGTACTGGAAGCCCGCGCTCCCCATTGAAAGCCGTGCGCCGCGCCCCCGCCCCGCTCTCGACCGTCGCCCTCCCCACCGCGTTCGCGCCCGGCGATCCGCACCTCGTCGCCGTCTCCGGCGGACGCGACTCCATCGCACTGCTGCACTGGCTGCACGCCCGCGGTTGCAAAAATTTGATCGCCATCCACCTCGATCACCGTCTCCGTGCCGAGAGCGGCGACGATGCCGCGTTTGCGAAAAAATTCGCCGCTACGCTCAACATCGCATGCATCACCGGCACCGCCGATGTCGCCGCGCTTGCGAAAAAAGAGCGCCTGTCCATCGAGACCGCCGCACGCCGCGCACGCCATGAATTTTTCGCGCAAGTCGCAGTCAGGCGCGCGTGCCCGCGCATCTTCCTCGCGCATCATGCGGATGATCAGGTCGAGACCTTCCTGCACAATCTCCTCCGCGGCGCAGGGCCGTCCGGCCTCTGTGGCATGGGCGCCGTCTCCGCGCTCGAAATCCGCAGCGCAAAATTTTCCGCCGAACTGCAAATCGCGCGCCCGCTGCTCGGCGTGTGGCGCGAGGAGATTGACGCCTACATCGCGCACCACGCGCTCCCCTTCCGCGAAGACACCTCAAACGCCGACCCGCGGTTCACGCGCAACCGGCTCCGTCACGCCGCGATTCCCGCGCTCACCGCCGCGCTCGGGCGCGACGTGCGCGCCGCGCTCCTGCGCACCACGGAACTGCTGCGCGCCGAGGACGCATTCCTCTCCGCCCAACCCGAACTCCGCGCCGCGCCCGATGCCTTGGAAGTCCCCGCGCTCCGTTTGCTCCCGCTCGCCCTCCAGCGGCGGCTCATCCACCTCTGGCTCCAGCGTCACGCGGTCGGCAGCATCGGTTTCGCCGAAGTGGAATCCGTGCGCAGCCTGCTCGGTTCGCGCGGCGCGAAAGTGAACCTCCCCGGCGGCCTCTGCGCACGCCGGCGCGAGAAGCGCATCTTCATCGCCCCGCAGAAGAAATAGCGCCGCCTCTCCCGCGAGTTCTCCGGCGCATCCGCTTGTCGGCTCTCGACGCACGGCAAAAAGTCCGGCAAGAAATCGGGCCGTGACCGCTGCGCCCAGTCTTGCCTCCTTTCTCGAACAACCATCCGTGATGTTGGCGCTCGGTGCGGCACCGCTCATCTACCTCGCCACCCTCGCGCTCGGCCGGTGGCTGAAACGGGCGCACCACGTCCCGCTCGGGCTCATGTTTCAGCTTCTCTGCGTCGCGCTCGCCGCATGGGCGCCGCTGCGGGTGCTGCGCGCGGACGGCACGGTGAAGTCGTGGCAGGACGAGGGCCTCCGCGCCTTTCATGCGGCGCTCATCATTCTCAGCACAATCTTCGCCCTCCAGTTGCTCCGCCGTCTTTACTGGCAGCGCTGGTTTGCGCGGAAGCATGGCGCGGAAGCACCGAAGCTCCTCCAGCAGGTTTTCGCTTTCGCCGTTTTCTGCGTCGCCGTCACGATGGTGCTGAAGGTCGCTTACGGCTTCCGCGTGGACACGTTCATCGCGGGCTCGGGCATCATCGCGGTCGTCATCGGCTTCGCCATGCAGGAGACGCTTGCCAATATCATCTCGGGCATCGCGCTCCAGTTTGGAAAACCCTTCACCGTCGGCGACTGGCTCATCGTGGATTCGCAGCGCGCCGAAGTCATCGAGATGAACTGGCGCTCCACGAAGTTGCGCACGAACGACGACTACTACCTCGACATTCCGAACAAGGCCATCGTCTCGCACACGATCGTCAACCTCAGCTACCCGACGAAAGTCCACTCGAACCGCATCCGCATCGGCTTCGAGTACGCCGTGCCGCCGAACCGCGTCCGCGAGATCCTCCGGCGTGCCACGGCCAATGCGGCGGGCGTCCTCGAGTCGCCGCCGCCCAAGGTTTACCTGCGGGACTTCGGCGACTCCGCGATCATCTACGAGATCAAGTACAGCCTCGATGACGAGCGGCGCTTCAACGACATCGAGGACGCCATCCGCACCAACGTGTGGTACGAGGCGCGTCGCGCCGGCCTTGCGATCCCGTTCCCGATGCGCACCGTCGAGATCCGGCGTCCCGCGGTACACGCGGACAAACTCACCGCCGATTTGCGCGAACAGCTCGCACGCCAGGAGATCCTTTCCCCGCTCGACGACACGCAGAAGGACCGACTCCTCGAACACGCACAGATCCGCCGTTTTGGCCGCTGCGAAAAAGTGATCCGGCAGGACAGCGAGGGCTGCTCCATGTTCGTCATCATCCACGGCGAGGCGGACGTGGTCATCCACGCAAACGGCACCGACACCACCGTGGCCACGCTGCACGCGGGCGAGGCCTTCGGCGAGATGTGCCTGCTCACCGGAGAGAAACGCAGCGCGACAGTCATCGCGAAGACCGACTGCGATCTCTGGGAAATTGATCGCGCACACCTGCAGCCGCTCATCCACGAAAATGCCTCGCTCGCGGAACGCCTGAGCGAACTTCTCGCCCGCCGCCGCATGGCGACCGAGGGCGTCCTCGCCGCGCAGACCCCGGCGCAAGTCGTCGAGCAGAAGCGGCAGGAATACGCCGCGGGCTTCCGGAAAAAAATCCGGTCGCTGTTCGAGATTTAGACCTCCGTCTTTTGCACCGCTCCGGCAAATACCGGACATGGCTTCGGCGATCGTGACGGGGCGGGCGGCTACGGCAGTTCCTTGATCTGGATGTGCCGGTATTCCATCTGATCGCGATCCGCCTCGAGGCCGATCGGGCCGGACTCCGGCAGCTTCAGCGCATCTTCGAGAACCTCGCCGTTGCACTCGCAGTGCGCGACGTTGTCCTTCACCGTCACGATGATCGTGTTCCAGTCCTGCGGCTTGTATTTCGTGAGCGTCTTGTAAGGCCCCGCCACGAGATAATCGCGGCACTGGAGCTGCGGCTTGCGCAGGAAGATCCCGCTGTCCGCACCCACCACCGCGCGGAACTCGATCTTCAGGATGAAATTTTTCGGGAACACCTGCGTCGTCCAGAGCTGCCGCAGCTTCGGCCCCTTCTCCGCATTGTGCGCGTTCACCACGAGGATGCCTGGCTTCGCCGAATAGCGTCCGTCGCTCGCCTCGGCCTTGCCGTCGAAAGTCTCCAGCACCTTCTGCTCCTTGTCGCGATAGCCCCAGCCCGTGAGATCCTTCCCATTGTAGAGCGAGACAAAGCCCGGCTCCGGCTTCCAATCCTCCGCCCGCGCGGGCATCGTGACAAAAATTGCGGTGGCGAGAACGGCGAGGATCGGGAGGGATTTCATGCGCGCATCGTTGCCGGGAAAAAATTTTTGCGGCAAGCGGGAACTCGCGCGCTCCGCATCGTGCGAATTGCCTCAAATAAAATGACACCGGGGCGTGGGACAGGAGGAGTGAAAAAAGGGAGTCCTTCACTCACGGAAGAAAGACACCGGGAAGGGGGGGATGAA
>BJFP01000252.1 GCA_014189875.1 Verrucomicrobiota bacterium
AGTTCGCCGAGGGGTTCGCTTTCGCAGCCGCAGCGGGCGAGGTCTTCGGGGGTGTAGCGGACTTTGTCGCGGAGAAAATCCTGCACCTGGCGGAAGTCCACGAAGTCGCTGATCGAGCGCGTCTGGCCGCCGATTTTCAAAAGGTAGCCGATGGTCGCGCAGTTCGGATCGCCGCAGGGGAGCGGGGTGAAGTCGTCGAAGCGGAGGCGCGTGGCGGATTGGGCGACGAGGGCGAGGATGACGTCGGCGGTGTTGAGCGTGCGGTGTGGAGTGCTCAGTGCGCAGTTCTCAGTGCTCAGTGAAGATGCAGCGTCGGCGTGCTTTTTCTGAGAACTGAGCACTGAGGACTGAGCACTTTTCCCCACCCGCCCGCTGCCGAACATCGGCTGAAAGCTCACGCCGCGCACGTGGTCGAAGCCGAGGCCGAACTCCACCGTGTCCCACAGGTGCGGGAGGTTTTCCGGCGTCACCGTCATCGCGAGGGTGATGGGGATGTTCAGCGTGCCGCAGCGTTCGATGGCGCGGCGGCGCATCTCGCGCAGGTCGCCGCCGCGGAGTGCGCGCTGTGCGGCTTCCTGCACGCCGTCGAATTGCAGGTAGAGCTGGAATTTTCCCGCGCGGAAGGTTCGCCCGAGCGAGGCGAGGAAGGCGTCGTCGTTTGCGATGCGCACGCCGTTGGTGTTCAGCAGCACGTAGTCAATGCCGGGGTGCGCGTGCAGCCACGCGAGCAGCTCGAAGAACTGCGGATGCAGCGTGGGCTCGCCGCCGGAGAGCTGGAGGATTTCGATGCGGCCCTTGCGGTCAATCACGCCCTGGATGCGCCGCTGCACGTCGGCGAGCGGCACGGCGTCGAGCGCGCCCGTGGGCGAATCCGCGTAGCACGTGGGGCACGCGAGGTTGCAGGAGTTCACGATCTCGATTAGCGCGAGGCAGGTGCTCAGGCGCTCCATCGCGTCCGTTTTTTGAACCGCGGCGGACGCGGCGGAAAAAGACGGACTCGATGAGCAATGTTCCACTTCTTCATCGCCGCGCCCGCCGCGTTCGCCGCGGTTCATTTCCGGCGGTGCAGCATTGCGACCGAGGGTGCCGGTGGCGTCGCCTTCCGCAGCCTTGCACGAACCGCCGCAGCACTGGTTCTGCGGGTCGCCCTGCGCGAGCCAGTAAAAGCGCGCGTCGCTCGCGATGCAGGCCTCGGCCGCGCCATGCTCGGGGCAGGTGCGGCGGAGAAAGACGCGCGCATTGAGCGCAGCGGAATCCCCGCGGTGCGCGCCGGAATCCTCGCCCTTGCCATCGCTCACCTTCCAGACTTCGGCAGGCACCGAAGCATGGCACACGGGGCAGCGCGAAGTGGTGCGCTTGAGGAGGGATTCGGTGGTGCAGGTGAGGTTCATGGGTGGGTGGCCATTGTGCCGATGGCACCGACGGTGCAGCCAGCGAAGGCGATGACGAAGTTGATGATGAGGATTTGAACTCCATAGCTGATGGCCCGACCCAATTTTTCAATGGTTCCGTGCCGCCATTTCTCCAGCAGAAATCCAAGAATGATGCTGAGCGCTGCGGAGGCCCAGAAACTCATGAAAAACGTCGCTATCGCGTTTGCAATTTGGGCTTCGCCGATCGGGAGACCGCGCGAACGCGCGTCGGCATTCGCGATCAGCGGCGAGACTAGCATAGGTACCGATGGCAGCAGCATCAGCAGCCATCGCGTGGCGGAAATGGGGCGCGGCTGCGGTGGTTGAGGATCAGGCTCGGGCATGGGCGGGGAGGACTTGGATGTCCGCAGCGCTACACCGGGAGCGCACGCGTGGCGATTTGCATTTCCGTCGCGCGCATCCGAGGCGATGCGTCCGAGAATAGCCCATCACTTCAGTGCTGGGTCTTCCGGCAAAATGGAAATCAGTCCCGGAGGGACGGAAGAACCTTTCTGTCGTCCCTCCGGGACTTGCTTGTTTTTTCCTGTCGAAACCCAGCACTGAAGTGCTGGGCTATTTTCAGTTGAGGCGAAATTTGCTGAGTTTCCACGCACTGAAGTGATGCAGCGCATCCGTGGTGCGGCCGTCTTTTTCCCAGCGGAGGAAATTCGTGATCGCGGCGGTGACGAACTTCTTCGCCTCGCCGACGGCGGCGGGGAGGTCGAGTCCGCGGGCGAGGCCGGTGGCGATGGCGGCGCTGTACGTGCAGCCGGTGCCGTGGGTGTTCACGCCGGGGACGAACGGGGCCTCGTAGGTGTGGACGGTGCCGTCGTGCAGGACGAGGAGGTCGGTGGCGACGGATTCGCGCAGGTGTCCGCCTTTGATGAGGAAGGCGGTGCCGTGGCGCGCTGCGAGTTCGAGGCCGGCGTCGCGCATTTCGGCGATGCTGGTGATGGTGCGGCCGGTGAGAGTGCGGACTTCGTCGAGGTTTGGCGTGACGAGGGCGGCGAGGGGAAAGAGCAGCTCGCGGTAGCGCGCGACAGCGTCGGGGAGGAGGAGGGGATCGCCGCTGGTGGCGACCATCACGGGGTCCACGATGATCGGAATTTCGGATTGATTCGGGCGTCCGCCCTCACCCTTCGGGCTGCCCGAGGCAGTCTGGCTCGCTCCGCTCGGCTTTGGGTTTTGGATTTTGAATTCATTCAGCGTTTCCACGACGGTGCGGATGATTTCGGTCGAGTAGAGCATCCCAGTCTTGATTGCGGCGATGGGAAATGCGCTGAAGAGCAGGCGGATTTGCTCTGCGACAATCGCGCCCGGGATGGGATGCACGGCGCTGACTTTTCCAGGCACCTCGGCGACGACGCAGGTGATGGCGGTGATGCCGTATCCGCCAAGCGCGCTGATGGTTTTCAGATCGGCTTGCGCGCCTGCGCCTGCGCTGTTGTCGGAGCCGGCGATGGTGAGGACGACGGGGAGCATGGAGGTGGGAGAACGTCCAACATTCAACGTCCAACGTCCAACATCCAATGAGGGATGCGCGTGCGAATGGATTTCCCCGCGCTGGACGTTGGACGTGCTTCGTAGAATTGGTGTCCGGCTGTGTTCGGAAAGTATTTTGGTGTCACGCAAAGGCGCAGAGGCGCAAAAAAATGCCCGCCTCTCCACGCCGTCGAGCCTTCCTTTGGATGCTTTTCACAGAGCACATTGGACGTTGGGCGTTTCCCGTCCGTTCTCCCTCGCGTTGCGTTGGTGCGGGAATACTCTCGGCGCAACATGTCGAACTCCATTCCCGAACTCGAAGGCCTCCGTGTGACGGTGGATGATGTGAAGTTCATGCCGCAGCTCCAGGCGTCGGAGGACCGGCCGTTTCCGTTCGTGTATTTCATCACGATTCACAACGACTCGGAGGAGACGGTGACGATCAAGGGCCGCAAGTGGGTGGTGACGGACGCGGGTGGCGAGACGATCGTGGTCGAGGGCGACGGAGTGGTGGGGAAATTTCCGCGGCTCGAGCCGGGTGAACATTTTTCCTACAACAGCTACCACACGATCGGATCGGACAGCGTGGCGGAGGGCGCATACATCGGCGTGACGGCCGACGCGACGCCGGTGCTCGTGCGGATTCCGCGGTTCGAGATGAAGTCACCGGGCGCGGGCGCGTGAGCGGTCACATCACGGGCAGCAGGCCGCTCTCCGTGGCGAGGAAATCCACGCGCTGGTCGTGCGGCTCGACGGGGAGTTCGGGGAGGATCTGGGAGTCGAAGCAGATGCCGATTTTGCACACGCCTGCCGGGAGGGAGGCGAGCAGGCGGTCGTAGAATCCGCCGCCGCGGCCGAGGCGTTCGCCGCTGCGTGTGAATGCGACGCCGGGGATGAGGATGAGATCGAGCGAGGCGGGTGCGATTGCCCACGCAAGATCCGCGCGCGGCTCGCGCAGGCCGAATGCGCCGGGCGTGAGTTCATGCAGCGATGCGACGCGGAAGAGATCGAGGCGATCCTCCACGATGCGCGGGTAGGCGAATGTCTTTCCGCCGCCGTGCGACCACAGCAGCTCGATGTCCGGCTCGCGCGGCTGCGGTGCGAAGATCGCGACGGTGCGCGCATTTCGCCACGCGTCACTCGCGGCGATCGCTTCGCAGAGACGCGCGCTTTTTTCCGCGCGGAGATCGGGCGGCATCTGGAGGATGGCGCGGATGTTGCGACGGATGTCGGTCTTGGATCGCATGTCCGAAATTATTCCAGCCGCTGCCGGGAGTGTCGCGCACGAAACGATTGCGCAGGATGGGGAAGGGTTTATCGTCGGCGCCGTGCGACGGCTTTTCACAAAAAAGGCGAAACCTCCCAAGGCGAAGATCGAAAAGTCTGCCAACGGAAACCATGATGCTTCGGATGCGGCAGGCGCGAAGAAGGTGGGGCTGAAGCCGAAGCGCGGGTGGCGCAAGCGGAGCTTCCTCACGAGCGTGCTCATCCCGTCGCTGTTCAAGCGGCGCGAGCTTCGCGAGGGGCCGCCGGAATTTCCGAAGCTGAAGAAGGGCGAGATCGGCGTGACGTGGATCGGGCACGCGTCGTTCCTGCTTCAGTTCGGCACGCACAATGTGCTCATCGATCCGAACTGGGCGCGCTGGCTGAAGATCGTGAAGCGGCTGAAGATGCCCGGCCTGCACCTGCACGAGCTGCCGGAGATCGATCTCGTGCTCGTGACGCACGCGCACTTTGACCATCTCGATCGCAAGACGCTGCGCAAAGTCGCGGCGGACCAGCCGATCGTGGTGCCGTTTGAGGTGGGCAATCTCGTGCACGACCTCGGCTTTCGCAGCGTGCATGAGCTGGGCTACTGGGAGAGCTACAAGCTCGGCCCGCTCACCGTCACGCTCACGCCGTGTGCGCACTGGGGCGCGCGCGTGCTGCACGACACGCACCGCGGGTTCGGCGGGTTCATCATCGAGCACGAAGGGCGGACGGTTTACCACTGCGGGGACACGGCGTATTTCGGCGGGTTCAAGGAGATCGCGAAGCGCTTCAAGGTGGACGTGGCGCTGATGCCGATCGGCGCGTACGATCCGCCGAGCGGGCGCGAGGTCCACATGAATCCCGAGGAGGCGCTGCTCGCATTTCACGAGCTGGGCGCAAAGGTGATGGTGCCGATGCACTACGGCACGTTCCGGCTGAGCTACGAGCCGATGGAGGAACCGCTGCCACGCCTGCTCGTCGCCGCGCGGCAGAGCGGACTCAGCGAAAAGGTCGCGGTGATGCTCGAGGGTCGGCCCGAGGTGTTCTGAAATAACGTGCGCGTACTGCGTGCGTGCGCGATCAGTTTTTTGACGAGGGCTTCTTCTTCACCGGAGACTTCGTGCTGCCGGAGGATGTGCCGGATTTCTTCTTCGGCTCGGGTTTCTTCGGCTCAGATTTTTTCTCAGGCTCGGAGGTGATTTTTTTGAACGTGAGGTAGATCACGAGCTCGCGGCTTTTCATCTGCGTGGTGCCGTCCTTCTTCGTGGCAGCGGCGGTCGGTGCGCCGGTGTTCAGCAGGATGCTGGTGCCGCTCGCCGCGGTGCCCTTGAAATAGACCTCGCGCGCCACGCACGAGAGGACGGTGAGCGATTCGCCGTCACGCTGGCCGTGCTTGAAGCGGTCCACCGCCTTTCCGCTGAACGCGATGTTTCCATTCTCCGTGAGCGTCGGCGTGATCGAGAGCGAGACGCCGAGCGGGACCTCCGAGCCGCCGGGCGCGGAGACGTTCTGTATGACCTCGATCGTCGCGGACTTGCCAGAACCCGTGACGACGGTCGGCGAGCTGAGGACGTCCACGCCTTTCGTTTTCGCGAGCAGTTCGGGCTTTGCGGGAATCTCGGTGCCCGCAGGCACGTCGGCGAATTTTGCGGAAACTTGGATGCTCGTCGCGGCGATGCAGTGCGTGGCGATGGCGAGCAGCGACGATGCGATGAGCGGGCGGAGAAATTTCATGCGCAGCGTTCTAGCGCGGCGTGATGGCGATGCAAGCGGGCGAACTTCCCATGTAGCCGCGCGTGTGAAAGTGCGGGCTGATCGAAGCGGGCCGCGCGCAATACTGCTGAAAAATCAGCCTGCGCTTTTACACGCGCAGCTACCGTGGCGGGCGCCTCAATTCCGTAGCTGCTGACGGAAGGAAACGGGCTGTCTTCCAATCCGCAATCGAGTGTGCCGTCGGCGGCTACGAAGCGCCGAGCGCCTCGCGCATCTTTGTGAGCTGCGCGTGTTTCTCGGCCCAGTCGCGTTCGCGGGTCTGGTGATCCTCGAGGACTTTCGCGGGGACTTTGCCGGCGAAATTTGGATCGGCGAGTTTGGTGCGGACCTTGGCGAGTTCGTCGTCGGCCTTTGCGATTTCCTTGCCGATGCGTTCGCGTTCGGCGGCGACGTCAATGAGACCGTCGAGCGGGAGGAAAAGTTCGCCCAGCGGCGTGAGCGCGACGGGCGTGCCTTTCGTCGGTGAAAATGCCGCGTTCACTTCGAGCGGCTCGGCGTTGAGCAGGAGTTGCAGCACGGCGGTCTCGTGGTCGGCGAGCGTGGCGGTGGGCTTCAGGACAAAGCGCACGCGCTTGCTGCTCGCGATGTTGAAGTCGCGGCGCAGTCCGCGGCCGAGGTTCACCACTTCGTACTTCGCGTTCGCGAACTGCTCGTCGCTCTCGTCGAGGATGAAATACTCGCGCTCCTCGGGCGTGAACGGCTTCGGCCATGGCGCGAACATGATCGTCTCGCC
>BJFP01000253.1 GCA_014189875.1 Verrucomicrobiota bacterium
CTGCTCGCCGCGCTGTGGAAGGCGATCCGTGATTTCGAGCCGGACTACCTTTTCTGCCCGCCGCTGCCGGACGATCCGCTCGCGGGCGTCCACAATGATCACATCACGATCGCTGACGCCGTGCGTCGCGTCGCCTACATGATCAATGTGCCGCACGCGTTCACGCCCGAGTATCCCGCCGACGAAACCGCGTCGCGCCCGTGCAAAGTGCCGGTGATCGTGAACGTGTATGACGGCTACATGTCCGGTGCAAATTCCCACGACATTGCGGTGGACGTGGAGGAGGCATTTCCAAAAATCCGCGAACTCACTTGGTGTCATCACTCGCAGATCACCGAGTGGCTGCCGTGGGTCGGACGTCACAACATGGCCCCGCCAAGCTCCGAGGCCGAGTGGTCGGAAATCCTGCGCGCACGTTTCGATCGGAATAACCGCGAACTCGGAATCCGCAGCGCGCACGCGGTGGAGGTCTTCCGCGTCACGTCGTGGGGCGTGGTGCCGACGCTCGATCAACTTCACGCGGACTTCCCGCCCATCATGGCCGGGGCATCGAAACTCGACGCCCTCGCCGCGCGGCTGAAACGCTGGCAAAATGCCGGTTGACACCCGCGGCCCGTGAACTAGAGTGCGCGCCCTTTTTCCAACGGCACCGTGCATCCCGCACACCGCTGGGAGAGGGACAAACAAACACAACCGCAGGAGGGAAAAAACACCCGCCAGCACTGCAAAAAACACATGGCTCAACAACGTTCCAAACGATACCGCGCATCCGCGGAAAAGCGCGATGACAAGAAAGTCTATCCGCTCGCAGAAGCAATCGCCGCCCTGAAGGCGATGCCTCCCACCAAGTTCGACCAGACCGTGACGCTCGCGTTCCGGCTCGGCGTGGACCCCAAGCAATCCGACCAGATGGTCCGTGGCACCTGCCCGCTGCCGCATGGCTCAGGCAAGCAAGTCCGCGTGCTCGTCTTCGCGGAAGGTGCAGCGGCCGAGGCCGCGCGTGCGGCTGGCGCTGAATTCGTCGGCTACAAGGACATGATCGACAAATGCGTCGGTGGTTTCCAAGATTTCGATGTCGCAGTGGCGACTCCCGGCGCGATGGCCGAAGTGCGCAAGCTCGGCAAGGTCCTCGGACCCCGCGGCCTCATGCCGAACCCGAAGACCGGCACCGTCACCGAAGACACGGCGAAGGCCGTGCGCGAAGTGAAGGCAGGCCGCGTCGAGTTCAAGCTCGATAAGAACGCGAACATCGCGGTGCCTGTCGGCAAGTTCAGCTTTGACGTTCAGAAGCTCGTCGAGAATGGCTCGGCGGTCATCGACGCCGTCATCAAGGCGCGCCCCGCAACTGCGAAGGGCCGCTTCGTGGATAACATCACACTCAGCGCGACCATGACGCCCGGCGTCACCGTGGACGCGGCGCAATTCCTGAAACTCGCCTAACCGAGGACCCACACCATGCATCCCGCAAAAGCATTCATCGTCAACGACCTCAACAAGCGGCTCAACGACTCGCCGTTCATCTTTGTCGCCGATTACACCGGCCTCAACGTCATCCAGTTCTCCGAGCTGCGTAACCGCCTCGACAAGGCCGGCGCACGCTGCTCGGTCGTGAAAAACAGCTACCTCCGCCTCGCGGCGAAAGGAGCCGGCCTGCCCGACCTCGGTGAACTCCGCGGCCAAAACGCCATCGTCACCGGTGACAAGGACGTCGCCGCTGCCGCGAAAGTTCTCAAGAACTTCACGGCGGAATTCAAGAAGCCGACCATCCGCACGGGCGTGGTGGATCGTCTCATCGTCAGCAGCGAGCAAATCCAAGTCATCGCCGACCTCCCGTCGCGCGACGTCCTGCTCTCGCAGCTTCTCGGCGTCCTCCAGGCACCTGCGAGCACGCTCGTCCGCCTGCTCAACGAGCCGGCCAGCCAGCTCGCCCGCGTCCTTCAGGCGAAAGCCGACCAAGGCGGCGGTGCCGCAGCCGCACCGGCAGAAGTGACTGCCGAAAAGGCAGAGACTCCCGCACCGGCAGAAGCTGCCGCGACCCCCGCAACCGAGACCGCAAACTCCTAAGCTCTTTAAAAAATCATGGCCACGACAGAATCCATCACCACCCTCCGCCTGCACGAGAAAGATACTGGCAGCGCGGACGTGCAAGTCGCCGTTTTGACCGAGCGCATCAACCATCTCACCGAGCACCTCAAGGCGCACGCAAAGGATCACTCCTCGCGCCGAGGCCTGCTCCAAATGGTCGCACGCCGCCGCGGGCTGCTTGATTACCTCAAGCGCACCGCGACCCCGCGCTATCAGGCGGCGCTCGATAAGCTGAGTCTGCGCAAGTAGGTTCAAGACACTTCAAAACACTTCGCCCCGGTCCTCGCACCGGGGCGAATGCTTTTCCCGGTCAGACAAAAAATCGCACTGCCACCGCCGAAACCGGGCGGAGGGTGAGCAGGGCAAACCAAACAATCGCCACACGGCAAGCCGGACGCTGATTCTGAAATCAGACACTGAACCACAACTTCGCGCTTTTTTCTTAATCCTAATCTTATTCTTAATCTTAATCCCTCGGCGACATCCGAACGCAGTCGGGGGATTAAGATTAGGATTAAGAATAAGATTAAGAGGAGAAGCGGGAACGAGTGGCTAAGTGATCGAGTTAGGAGACGCGTTTCAACGGCACGCCGGATGGCATTTCAAAAAACAAAATGAGCATCCAAAATGTGACTGCCAATTCAGGCAGCACCCCCATCATCATCGAAACCGGCAAGCTCGCGAAGCTCGCCGACGGAGCCGTGACCGTGCGTTGCGGCGAAACCATCATCCTCGTCACCGCGGTCTCCGCGACGAAGATCAAAGAGGGCCAGGACTGGTTCCCGCTGAGCGTCGAATACCGCGAAAAGGCGGCTGCAGTCGGCCGGTTCCCCGGCGGCTACTTCAAGCGCGAAGGCCGTCCCACCGAGAAGGAAGTCCTCACCGCGCGCATGACGGATCGTCCGCTGCGCCCGCTCTTCCCGAAGGGCTACCTGTACGACACGCAGATCGTCGGCACGCTCATGAGCGCGGACGGTCAGAACGACCCCGACATGCTCTCCATCAACGGCGCGAGCGCCGCGCTGATGGTGTCCGACATCCCGTTCGCGGGCCCCGTCGGCGCCGTGCGCGTCGGTCGCATCAATGGCGAGTTCATCGCGAACCCCACGCACGCGCAGCGCGCTGAGAGCGACCTCGACCTTGTCTATGTCGGCACCGAGAACGACGTGATCATGATCGAAGGCGCGGGCAACGAAATCCCCGAGGCGGACTTCATCAAGGCCCTCGAATTCGGCCACATCGAAGCCGTGAAACTCTGCGTCGCGCAGAAGGAACTCGCCGCGAAGGTCAACAAGGCCAAGCGCGAAATGCCGCTCTTCACCGTCAAGGACGAGGTGATGGAAGTCGCCTACGAAGTCGCCGGAAGCCGGATCGAAGCCGCACTCTACACCCCGAGCAAAGTCGCCCGCAGCAAGTCGGTAAACGCGCTCAAGGATGAAGTCGGCACCGCCATCAAGGCGAAATTCCCGGAGGCCACGCCATTCGAGATCAGCCAGGCCTTTGACTACCTGCAAAAGAAAGCCTTCCGCGTCGCCATCCTCGATCGCAAGTCGCGTTGCGACGGACGCGGCCTCGGCGATCTCCGCCAGCTCAGCGCCGAGACCGGACTGCTCCCGCGTTCGCACGGCAGCGCCCTTTTCTCCCGCGGCGAAACCCAAGCGCTCTGCCTGCTCACCCTCGCGACCACGCAGGAAGCGCAGGAAATGGACGGCTACACCGGCGGCGACACCAGCAAGGCCTTCATCCTGCACTACAACTTCCCGCCCTTCTCGGTCGGCGAAACCGGCCGCATGGGCGGCATGAACCGCCGCGAAATCGGCCACGGCGCACTCGCCGAGCGTTCCATCGCGCCGGTCATCCCCTCGACGGAAGACTTCCCTTACGCCATCCGCATCAGCAGCGAAGTGTGCGAGTCGAACGGCTCCACCTCCATGGCCTCCGTCTGCGGCGGCGTCCTCGCGCTCATGGACGCGGGCGTGCCGATCAAGACCCCCGTCGCCGGCATCAGCGTCGGCCTCGTCACCGAGTTTGAGGGCGACACCCTCAAGCGCTACACCACGCTCGCCGACATCATCGGCAGCGAGGATCACTTCGGCGACATGGACTTCAAGCTCTGCGGCACCCGCGAAGGCGTCACCGGATTCCAGCTCGACCTCAAGCTCCCCGGCGTCTCGCACAAGATCATCACCGAAGCCGTGCACCAGGCGCGCGAACTTCGCATGAAGATCCTCGACGTGATGGCCGCGTGCATCGCCTCACCGCGCACAGAGATGTCGCCCTACGCCCCGCGCATCGAGACCATCAAGGTCAACCCCGACAAGATCGGCCTCATCATCGGCCCCGGTGGAAAGACCATCAAGGGCATCGTCGCCGAGACCGGCGCGGAGATTAACATCGAGGACGACGGCAGCGTCCGCATCTACTCGAACAACCCCGAAGCCATGGCCCGCGCCAAGCAAATCATCATGGGCATGACCCGCGAGATCGGCGTCGGCGAAATGTATCAGGGCCGCGTCGTCACCATCAAAGAGTTCGGCTGCTTCGTCGAAGTGCTGCCCGGCAAGGACGGCATGGTCCACATCAGCGAGCTGGCCGACTTCCGCGTGAACCGCGTCGAAGACGTCGTCAAGCAAGGCGACCTCATCTGGGTGAAGTGCATCGGAGTGGATGAAAAGGGCCGCGTCAAACTCTCGCGCAAAGCCGCGATGAAAGAGCGCGACGAAGCCAACGGCAACGGAGCGCCCGCCGCACCCGCGCCTGCTGGAGCGAACTAACCCGCAGACAAAATCTCCATCGAAACCCCGGAGCCTTCACTGGCTCCGGGGTTTTCTTTTTTGAGGAAAGTCCTCACCATTTACCGACGCACCCGCGTCTGTTGGGGCGAGGTGCCATCGTGCATTGGGTTGCTGAAAGGCAGTGCGCCACTCCCATTTTGCCACCGTGCCCGCACTCGTCATCGAATCCTTTCCCGAAGCCCTGCACGCCAAGCTGCGGCAGATTGCCGCCACTCACCGCCGTTCCGTCACGCAGGAGACGATTCATCTCATTGAGGTCGCCATCACTGCGGAGGAAAAGACACCGCCTGCCAGCGGTACCGGAGGCACTTCCCTTTGGGCAAAGCGGCAGCTCCTCCCGAAATACGAAGCCGCGCTCAAGGCAGGCGCGCTCACCAGTGAGATAGATTCCACAGTCGGCCTGTCTAAGGAACGGGACGCGCGGTGAACAGGCTCTACTTTGATGCCACGTATCTGGGAAAGCTCCCTTGGCGGGAGCCGGGTTCGTCCGAGGTCGGCGCTTGCGTCGCCACCGCCGATGAAATCGTGTGTTCCCTGCATGGCCGGGCCGAGTTCTATTCGAAAGGATTTCGCAAACTCCGCGAGGGCCGCGCCACTCCACAAGCGATTCGCGCCGTCTTTGCCCAGTTCCGTGCGGATTGCGCCTCCGGCACCATCCGGCTCCTGCCACTCACTGACGCTGTCATTGACCGGGTCGAAACCGTCTTCACCACCGCCCCCACCTACCTCCTCGCCGCCGCCCCGCACTTCGGCATCCAAGGCGTGAACGTCATCCCGTGAGCGATTCTCACACGGGCGGAAAAATGCACCGCAGAGGTTTCCCCGTGAGCGTGCGGTAGGTGGTAAAATCGCTGCGATCCGTGGTCAATATCTCCGCGCGGGGATGCAGTTCGCCGAGTTTCACGACACAGGCATCGGTGAAACCGGGATCAAGGTCGGCAAATTTACTCAGCCAGCGGAGCAGATCGGTGGCGTGCGTTTCCGCTTGGAAAGCCACGGTGAGATCGCCGTCCGCAAGCATCTGGAGCAGCGGTTTCGGAGTGCCGAGCAGGTAGGCCGCTTCCGTCAGGACTGCCTCGCACGTCCGCAGCGGCGCGGTGACGGACAGACCTCGCGCCCAGAGATGATGCGTGTCCCTTTTGCTCCAATACGCGACCAGAAAACCCGTGTCAGCGATTTGCGGCATGGCGCTTGGCAATCAGTGCGCGCACCCGATCTTTTGTGCCGGTGGACAAATCCGCCGGCAGATCTTCGAGCGCCGGACGCCCCGCCGCCTTCAGACCGCGCCTCGTCCTTGCGCGCACTGCCCGTCCGAGTTGCTTGGCGACGAAGGCAAGGAGTTCCTCCTTCTGGCGCGCTGGAAGGCGTTCCACGGCGGATTCGATTTCGGCGAGCGTGCTCATGGGCGGAAGATACCGAAACCGGGAACGGCCGGCAACCGCTGAATCGTCCTCCTCATACAATTTGGAAACTTGCGCGTGCAATTTCGTTGGTCAGCATGGCGTGGTCGCCTTCACGCGCCGCCACACTGGTTCCGTGCATTGACGCCTGCGGAGATGCAGAAAGTGGACGATGCGCTCCGGTCGCGGCTGGGTCTTTGGATTTGCTCACCAGTCACTTTTCACCAATCACCAGTCACCGCTTCCGCCCGCCCCTCACCACGAAGCTCAGGTTGCTGGCCGTTGCCACGGCCACCCTTCGGGCTGCCTGCCGTTTCGACAGGCTCAAGGCCCGGAGCTTGCCGAGG
>BJFP01000254.1 GCA_014189875.1 Verrucomicrobiota bacterium
GTGCCGAACGGAATTATCGCCGGCGGATTGGTGCCGGATTCGGGCTTGCCCGCTGCGGGCACTAAGCCCGGTTCGTTTGTGATGCCGCCATCATGGAGGGGCGTCGGTGAACTTTCGCAGGCATCCGACGGATCTCCCGGCGGCACGACGACTGTCAACGTGAAGCAGACTTCGCAGCAGGCGATCCTGAACTGGAACAAGTTCAACATCGGCAAGCAGACGAAGCTGAACTTCGATCAGAGCGCGGGTGGCGCGAATGCGGGGCAGTGGATCGCGTTCAACAAGGTGAATGATCCGTCCGGCGTGCCATCGCAGATCCTCGGATCGATCACAGCGCAAGGGCAGGTGTATGTGATCAACCAGAACGGCATCATCTTCGGCGGATCGTCGCAGGTGAATGCGCGCGCGCTTGTGGCGTCGTCGCTGCCGATCAACGACAACCTCGTGAAGCAGGGGCTGCTGAACAACCGCGATGCGCAGTTTCTGTTTTCCTCCCTTTCGGTTCCGGGCGGTTCGGATGGGACGTCGGCCTTCGTGCCCGCTCCGCCGCCCGCGGGAAAAATCGGCGCAGTCACCGTGCAGAAGGGCGCGCAGATCAGCAGCACGCAGAGCGGCGACGGCAATGGCGGGCGCGTGATGCTCGTCGGGCCGGAGGTCACCAACGATGGCACGATTTCGACGCCCGGAGGACAGACCGTCCTCGCCGCGGGCAATCAGGTCGCGATCGCGGCCCATGCATCGAACGACCCGAGCCTGCGCGGAATTGACGTATGGGTGGGCCGCGTCGAGACCGACGCGGGGACCGCGACGAACAGCGGCATCATTTCCGCACCGACGGGAGCCATCACGATCGCCGGACGCACGGTGAACCAGAATGGCATCGCGGACAGCACGACAAGCGTTAGCCTCAATGGGCGCATTGATCTCATCGCGAGCTATGGCGCGGTCGGAAATCCGAACTACGACAATTCGGGCACCCAGGGATCTGGCAGGGCACCATTCCTGAACCAGTTCACGGGCACCGTCACCTTCGGGAACGGGAGCGCGACACAGGTTCTGCCGGACTACGCGAGCAGCAAGAGCGTGCCCGGCACAGCGCTGCCGCAGAACTCGCAGGTGAATGTCGAGGGCCTCGCCATTCACGTCGGTCAGAATGCGACGATCCTCGCGCCGAGCGGCAATGTCTCGATGCGCGCGGGCGTGTGGCCGTACACGGATGCGGGTGGAAATGGCACGACGCTGAACACGGACGGCTCGGAGGAGTCCGGCCTTGCCAGTTACTTTTCCTCCACGGGCCAGCGGTTTCTTTTTACCGGCGGACAGGTCTATCTGGACACCGGGTCGCTCATCAATGTGGCCGGCAGCACGGAGGTTTTCGTGCCTTTGTCGCAGAGCATCCTTTCGGTGGAATTCCGCGGGTCCGAATTTGCGGATTCGCCCCTCCAGCGGACGAGTTCCATCCGGGGTGCGGAGATCACGTTGGACGTCCGCCGCAGCGGCGTGAGCGACGGGCGCTACTGGGTGGGCACGCCGCTCGGCGACGCGACCGGGCTGGTGGGAATCATCGAGCGCAATGTCACGCAGCTCACGGTGAACGGCGGGACGGTGGACATCCAGTCCGGCGGTTCCGCGGTCGTGCGCAGCGGAGCGACCATTGATGTCTCGGGAGGCTACTACCGGTATGAGGGCGGCATGGTGCAGACCACGAGGCTGCTGCGCGGGAACAATCTAATCGAGATTCACAACGTGCTGCCCAGCCAGACCTACGACGGCATCTACACCGGCACATTTGCAGTGGAGCATTCGCGCTGGGGTGTCACGCGGACTTTTGCCACGCCTTGGATGACCGGCAGGCATTACCAGGCGGCCTACAACGGAGGCGGAAATGGCGGCACGCTCAATCTGACCGCCGCCAGCATGGCAGTGGACGGGACGCTGCTCGGGCTGACCGTGGATCAGCCGCGCGGAGTGGCGGCATCGCCGGAACTGAGCAGCCTCGGCTTTCATTTTGCCGCCGAGCGGAAATATGACACCGGCTCGAACACCTTCAGCATCATCACCACGTCGCCGACTCCACCGGCGATTACTTTTGGCAGCCAGGCCCTGGCATCCATCCCCGCTTTCACGCTTGTAAACGATGTCCCTGTCGCACTGCCGGCGGAGCGTCTCGCGTCGTTCGTCCTAGCGCCCAGTTTGCTGACGGACGGCGGCTTCGGCCACCTCACCGTCGAGAACTACGAGGGATCCGTCCTCGTGCCAGCCGGCGTCCCGCTCACCACTTTGCCGCACGGCTCCATCACACTGAGCGGGGCAAATGTGAGCGTGCAGTCGCAGCTCAGCGCGCCGGGCGGGCATCTGAGTTTCACCGCGTATGCATTCTCACCGGCCTTTGCGGCGCTGTTTCCGTTGGAGAACATCATCGGTGCGCTCGCGCCGGTTCCGAATGGCACGCGCGGCTTTTTCACTCTCACGCCCGGTGCCTCGCTCAGCACGCGCGGGCTGCTTACGGACGATCGCATCGGCAGCGCGGGCGCATTCACGCAGCCGATTGTGCTGAATGGCGGCAGCATCGAAATCAATTCATACAGCGCGAGCCTCGCTTCCGGCAGTTCCATTGATGTCTCCAGCGGTGTCTCCGTCGGCCTAGGCGGAACGGTGACTTTCGGCAACGCGGGCAAAATCACGATCCACACCGGCAGGGATCCGGGAATGGCGACGGTGGTCGGCGGCCAGCTTGCGCTCGGCTCGGTGCTCTCCGGCTATGCCGGGACCGGGATGACGGGGGGAACCCTCAATATTCAGTCCGGCAGGATTCAGATCGGCGGATCCGCGACTTCCAGTTCGGTGCTCCTCCTGCCCGCCGATTTTTTCAGCCGTGGCGGATTCACGAATTACGCACTCGACGCATTCGGAGCGCCCGGCGCCGTCGGTGGGCCGGTGGATTACGAACCCGCGATCACCGTCACGCCGGGCACCACGATCCGCGCGACGGCGAAGACGCTCGCGCTCACGCCGGCCACCCGGGCCTTTCAGGGACTTCGGTTCGGCCCGGTGCTCCGTGAGGAAGGGCTGCGCTCGCCGGTGAACATCAGCTTCTCGGCATCCGGCGCGGACGATCCGTTCAGCCCCGACATTCTTGAGATTCGCGGCGACATCGTTGTCGGTCAGAGATCGTCCATCCGCACGGATGCGGGAGGGAAGATTTCGTTCACGGGGCAGACAGTTTCGATACACGGATCCGTGCAGGCTCCCGGCGGGAGCATCACTGTCTCCGGTGCGGGTAGTTTTCCGTTGAGTCCGGAGGAAGCGGACCTCGCTCCCGCGGCACTCCCGACCGTGGCTATCGGGCCGGGGGCCGCCCTTTCAACCGCGGGCACTACTGTCTATCTCCCGGATGCCTTCGGTCGTCGCATCGGAACGGCCTTCGCCGGGGGCAGGATTTCTGTGGCCGGTAACATCGTCGCCAGCGCCGGGGCGACACTCGATGTCTCCGGCACCTCGGCCACGTTCGATGTCCATCCGAACACGCTCGGCAACATCGGTACGGTGAAAGTCCCCTTGAGCAGCGGACTGACGTCCCCTCTCTGGGCGCTGCAGACGGTGCCTCTGACCACCGACACGAATGGTGGCACGATCGATTTGGAGGGATCCCGGATGCTCTTTTCGGATGCGACGCTTCTGGGCCGGGCGGGCGGGCCGACCGCCGCTGGCGGCGCGCTGTCGGTTTTCTCCGGGAGATTCTACGGAGCGAGTCCCTTACAGACGAGCGCCGACACCAACCTCATCGTCACGCAGAATGGAATCACGATCCCGGCGACGAACCCGAATCCAAGAATCGGCGTCGCCATCCGCGATAACGCCGGGAATGTACTCCCCGGGATGGGCAATTTTGCCGTGAACCGTTTCACCGCTGGTGGCTTCGACTCGCTGGACCTTGGCGCCAAGTTCGTGGATGCCAGCCCAATTTCATTCGGGGGCAATGTGGAATTCCAAGGTCCGGTCAGCATCACCGCACGCGGAAACCTGCGCGTGGCTGCAGGCGGCGTCATCCGGGCGAACAACGCAGTGAATCTGACTGCCCGGTACGTCGCTCTGGGCCAGATATCCCCGGGGCCGTTGCACCCGGAGGACGTACCACAGTTCTTCCTCCAGGCGTCTGCGGCGGCCATATTCCCATATACCTTTCCGCCGACCGCGGGAGCCGGAAGTCTCACCGTCCGCGCAGATCTCATCGACATCGGCACGCTCTCACTTCTGGGCGTCGGCAACACGGCATTCATCGCCAACGGCGGCGACATCCGCGGCAACGGCACGCTCAGCGTCGCGGGCAATCTCACCTTCCGCGCCGGGCAGATTTACCCGCCGACCGCGACGTCGTTCGACATCTTCGCCTACGACAATGGCGCGCAACCGGGGGCCGTCACCATCCTCGGCTCCGGCACGCGCGCCGCGCCGTATTCGGCGGGCGGAAGCCTGCGGATTTTTGCATCCAAAATTTCGCAAGGCGGCACTTTGCGCGCGCCATTCGGCACGATCGAACTCGGCTGGGACGGCACGGATCGCGATCCTTCGACCACGACGCTCGACAGCCCTTTCAATCCCATCGCCGGGACGACCATCGCCGCGCCCGTCACCACGCAGGTCACGCTGCCGGCCGGCAGCGTCACTTCCGTCGCCGCGTGGACGGGCACCGCCGGGACGGGGATGCTCATTCCCTTTGGATTGAGCACGGACGGCTCCTCGTGGATCGACCCGCGCGGCGTCAATGTCACCATCAGCGGGCTGCCGGAAAAGCGGGTCACCATCTCGGGTGCCTCCGTCATTTCCGCAGCCGGCTCCACCGTGGATCTGCGCGGCGGCGGCGACCTCTACGCCTACCGCTGGACGGCGGGCAACGGCGGCAGCACCGACCTTCTCGGCACCGCATCCGGCGAATGGAGCAGCGCGACGGAATACCAGTCCGGCGACCTCGTCACCTCCGGTGGAAAGACCTGGAGCGCGCGCGTGCGCAGTGGCGATATGACGATCGGTGCGCAGGCCCCCGTGGCCGGGCGCTACTGGTCGCAGGTCGCGGATTCCTACGCGATCCTCCCCGGCTACACGGCGCAATACGCGCCCTACGCGCCGAACAACACCGGGGCCAACTCGCGGCAGCTCGGCGGCGATGTCGGCTACGTCAGCACATCGCTGAAAACGGGCGATCAGATTTTTCTCGAAGGCATCAGCGGGCTGGCCGCGGGGACTTACACGCTGCTCCCGCGCCGTTACGCCCTGCTGCCCGGCGCATTTCTCGTCACGCCCAAGACGGGCACCGCATACGGCACCATCTCGATGCCGGATGGATCGAGCGTCGTCTCCGGATACCGGGTGAATGCATTCACCCAGGCGCCGATCGTTCAGACGGCACGCAGCCAGTTTGAAATCGCGCCGGCGAGCGTCGTGAATTCGCGCGTCGCGTACGACGACTACCGGGCGAACTCCTTCATCACCGCCGCCGCGGGCCGCTTCAACCTCGCCAGCGTGCAGCGCCTGCCCACGGATGCCGGTTCACTCACCTTGTTGGGCGGCACGACATTGCGCATCGAGGGTAGCGTGCTCGCCGCAGCCGCGGGCACGGGCCGCGGAGCTTCGTTCGACATCAGCAGCATCGCCGACCTCGAAATCATCGGCGGCACCGGCACCGCCTCGGGTGCCACTGGCGCGGTGCTGAACTCCGCCGCGCTCACCGCGTGGGGAGCCGAGAGCCTCCTGTTAGGAGGGCGGCGCTATCGCATCGGCTCGGAGACCCATGTGGACGTTCGCACCACGAACATCACGCTGAACAACCCCGGCGATACGCTCACGGCCGGCGACATCACGCTCCTTTCGAAAGCCCGCACGATCATCACCCACGGCTCCGCGATCGCAGCCGCGCAGACGGCTGTGCCTGCCGTGGATCCGTTCACCGTGTCGGGTGATGGCACATTCACCCGCGTGAGCAGCGACGCGGGCGCCACCTTCACGCGAAAGAATGTAACGGCATCCACCACTCCCCTGCTGTCCATCGGCGCGGGTGCGCGCATCACGGGTGCCGGAGTGATCCTCGATTCGTCGTACGGTTCCGCATTCGATCCAGCCGCCGTTCTCGCCGCGCAATCGCTGGATCTTGGCAGCGGCCAGATCAGCATCCTGCTCGGCGCGACGGCCACGCTCACCGGCTCCGCGGTGCCGCAGCATCTCGTGCTTTCCGGCACGGTGCTGCAGAATGTGCAGCAGGTCTCCTCGCTCACGCTGCGCAGCTACCGCACGGTGGATGTGTATGGCAGTGGCACCTTCGGCGGCACGACGCCGGGCCGGCTCACGATCTTCGCGGGTGGCATCCGCGGCTACAATCAGGGCACGGGTACGACGACCTTCAGCGCACCCTCCATCGCGCTGGGCAATCCGGCGAATGTCGCCGCACTTCCCGCGCCTGCAGTCACCTCGGGGACACTGCAATTCTCCGCGCAGACGTTCCAGTTCGGCGTGAATGCGTTTTCTGCGGCGGGCTGGCAGAATGTCGCCATTAAAGCCACAGGCGGCCTCCTCGGCAGCGGCGTGGGATCCTTTTCCACGCCGGGAAATCTCACGATCGAGACCCCGCTC
>BJFP01000255.1 GCA_014189875.1 Verrucomicrobiota bacterium
CCCGGCCCGGCAGCCTCTGCCGAGGTGGGTGCTCACGCTCTGGCGCGAACCCGATGCGGCTGCACGCGCAAAGGCCCTGCTGGCATTCGCGTTCAACGACATTTTCGATCCGCAGCGAATGCCCGAGGCGTGGAAGCGCATGGAGGCGCAGTTCACGGAATCATGGCGGACCCTCGACGGGCACCAGCACGCCGATGTCCGGGCGTTTCTCGACTGGTGCTCGGGCGACGGCCAACGCCGCATCCTGGAAATCACGCCGGGAGGAAAAGCAGCGTCCATGCTTGGGAGATTGCGCGGCTTGTTCGCCCGCTGACGATATCGAGGACAAGTCGTTCGTGCTGCATTTCCTCCACGTCGGGCCGTCATCATTGGAAACATGGGACCCGAAGCCCGATCCACGAATTGATTTGATCTGATGCCTTCAAGGGTGCCGCTTTTCCATGTTCGGATTCCTCGCCGTGTCCATCTTCACCGCCTGACCGCAGGGTTATTGCTTCAGCGAGTGCGGTTGCAGCCTGCCTCCGATGCCTGCTACAAGCCGCCGCATGAAATTGCTCCTCCTGTTCCTCGCCTTCACCGTCTCTATTTTCGCCGCTGACAACGAACTGACCGATGCCGAAAAATCCGGCGGATGGAAGCTGATCTTCGACGGGAAAGACGCTGCGGGGCATTGGCGCGCATACAAGAAGGACAGCCTGCCGGGCAAATGGGTGGTGAAGGACGGCACGCTCGCGCTGACCGGCAAGGGCGGGGGAGACATCGTCACGAAGGAGCAGTTCGAGAGTTTCGAGCTGAGCATCGAATGGAAGATCAGTCCGGGTGGAAATAGTGGCATCATGTTCAAGGTGCAGGAGACCGGCGGTGCGCCGTGGAATACCGGGCCGGAGGCGCAGATTCAGGACAATGCGGGCGGACACGATCCGCAGAAGGCCGGCTGGATGTATGCCCTCTATCCCGCGAACGTGGACACGACGAAGCCCGTCGGCGAGTGGAACCATTTCGTGCTCAAATGCCAGAAGACCGCCGCGGGCACTTTCAAGTGCGTGCATACGATGAACGGCACGAAGTATGTCGAGTATGAGATCGGATCTGCGGACTGGAACGAGAAGGTCGCGAAATCGAAGTTCTCAAAATTTCCCGGCTTCGCGAAGTCGGCGAAGGGCCACATCTGCCTCCAGGATCACGGCAACGAAGTCGCCTTCCGCAACATCAAGATCCGCGAGCTGACGGAACTCAAGTAGTCTGCTGGCGCAGGCCGGAGGCATCAGGAGCGCAACAGCGGCGAACGGAAGCTCCCGGGTGGAGCACGCGACTCGCGTGCTGTCTGCGGCGACTCGCCGCAGACACCCGACGCACGGGTGTTTGTGAGCGGCGTGCAGATTTGATGACGCACAGATTTGGAAAACCTGGGTGCTTCCAGAGACGCCGCGAGGTGTTTCCGGCGGGGCGGCGGAAACGGCACGCGAGTCGCGTGCTCCACCCGAGAGTCGGCGTCGGCTGCCAGAGTGATTTTGAGGCGTCCGCCCTGCGTTCGGGCGGCGCTACTTCTTGCCCTCGCGTCCGACAGCTGGGGCCGGAGGTTAGATCTTCGGCGTTGGAGTTGCAGGCACGGCAGGCACGGCAGGCTTCGCTGGTGGCGCGGGCGGCGGGCCTGCGCCGAGCTTTTCAAAGGCGTGCTCCAGCAGCGTCTTGGAGTCGTTCCAGATGCCGGGCTTGTCGCTGTGCATGATCACCGAGATGGCCTCGCAATCCGCACGGCATGCGCAGCTCACGAGCACCTGCTGCGACGCGCGCGTGTAGCCGGTCTTCACGCCGATGCAGCCGGTGAACATTCCCAGCAGCTTGTTGTGGTTTTTGAACAGCACCTTTTCGTCGCCGCGCATCATGCTGAATACCGGCGTCGCCACGATCTCGCGGAAAAGCGGCTGCTGCATCGCGAAGCGCGCGATGAGCGCGAGGTCGCGCGCCGTAGTGAAGTGACGCGGGTCGTGCAGGCCGTGTGGATTCATGAAATGCGACGCCTTCGCGCCGAGTTCCTCCGCGCGTTTGGTCATCTTCTCCGCAAATTCCTTCACGCTTCCCGCATGGTCGCGTGCGAGGGCGAGCGCCACGTCGTTTGCGCTTTTCAGCAGCAGGGCGAAAAGGAGTTCGCGCCGCGTGTATTCTTCGCCGGGTTTGAATTCGAGCGCGCTCGGTTCGACCTTTGTGTCCTCGACTTGGATGGTCACCTTTTGATCGAGGTCGCCCTTTTCGAGCACGAGCAGCGCGGTGAGAATCTTCGTCGCACTGGCAGGGAACCGCATTTCGTCGGGCGCCTTTTCGTAGAGCACGTCGCCGGTCTTCGCATTGAGGAGGATTGCCGACTTTGCCGCCAGCGGAAGTTCGCCCGGTGCGAGCGGGGCGGGCGTTGGCGTCGGCGTCGGCTTCTTCGCAACCTTCGTCGCCGAAGGTTTGGAAGGCTTGGATGGCGTCGGCTTTTTCGTCGCGCCGGGTGCGGCTCCGGTGAGCAGGAGCACGGCGGAGAAAATGACGAGAGCGTTAGTGAGCGAGGATTTGGCCATCAATCATCATCCATGCGACGGGCTGTCGGTTTGCGATCACCGAAGCGTGGACGTCGCGCATGGTTGCATCGTGCGGGATGGCAATCAAGTCGGCGAGTGCGCCGGGCTCGATTTTTCCCGCGTTGAGATTCAGTGCGCGAGCGCCGTTCAGCGTGGCCATCGCGACGACGTCCGCCGGGTTCAGCCACTGCTCGCCATCGGCGAGGATGCGCATCTCGTCGAACATCGAGAGCGAGTGCGTGCTCGCGAGGCTGTCCGTGCCGATGCAGATGTTCATGCGCAGCCCGAGCAGTTTCGCGAGGCGGAACGGCGCGTGCCGGAAATAGCGGTGGCTGCCGGGGCAGTGGACGATGCTCGGGCGCTCGTGCCGCGGGATGCTCGCGAGCAGCGTGAGATCCTCGTCGTCGAGCTCGTTCATGTGCGCGAGGATCCAGTTCGCACCGAGCGCGCTGTGGTGGAAGATGTGCTTCAGCGGCGTGCGCGCATGGTGGCAGTCCTGCATCCAGCGTCCGAGGCGCAGCATGAATTCGTACAGCTCGCCGCGCGCGTGGCGGAACATCTCCCATTCCTCGCGCGACTCCGCGACATGCGTCATCACGGGCATCCCGAGTTTTGCGGCCGTCTCGCTCACGACTTCATAGAGCGGCCCGGATGCCGTGTATGGCGCGTGCGGGCTGAGACCGAAGCCGCCGCGCTGTGCCTTGCAGGACTCGAAAAATGCGAGCATCCCGTTCGACACCTCTTCGCTCGGGATCTGGTGGCGCACGTCAATCATCTCCAGAAACCACCATGTCCGCAGCGGGCTAGCGGGCACGTCATTCAGCACTTCGGGGAAGGACTCGATGTTTGCGACCGTCGTCGTGCCCCATCGTTGCAGCTCGGAAAATCCGCGCCCGATTGCGGCGCGGTAGTCGTCCGACCCGAGGCTGCGCTTCAGCGCATTGATGCGCCCGATCCATTCCGTGAAACTGCGCTGCGGTTGGATCGCACGCCGCATCATCGTGTAGTCGAGATGGCAGTGCGCGTTCACGAGGCCCGGCATCAGCACGCGCTCGCCGAGATCCGTCACGTCGCCGGAATGCGCCGCGCGGATTTCCGCGAACGGCCCAACCGCGGTGATCGTGTTTCCAGTGACGACGACCGCGCCATCGGCGATCGGAGCGCCGGTGACCGGGACAACCATGCGTGCGCGGAGAATCATGGCGCTGGCGTCTCCTCCTTCACCATCTTGCGCGCGGCGGCGACGAGGATGTTGCACGCCTCGTGGCAGAGGAGTGGCAGCGCATCAGCGGGCGTCGCGTCGGCGCGGAATTTCTCCGGCGGCAGCAGCGATACGGGGATGCCCTTGCTGATCTGCCAGAGGATCGTCTTCAGGCAGCCCCCGTTGCTGGGGCACTGCTTCGCGATGAGGCGCTGCGCCTGCTCGTGCGTGAGCTTCTGCGTGATGCGATACATCCCGGTCTGCCGTCCGAGCGTCTCGTGAAATTCCACCGGCACGAGTTCACCGCGCGAATGCGCGAGCCAAACGCCAAGCATCGCAGGGTAGAAATAATCGAGCGCGAGTCGCACGGAATGCGCGTCCCGCAGCACGAGCCGCCAGCCGTGGCGCAGGTTCGGCGCGGTCTTCAACGGGCGAAATGATCCGGCGTCGTCGAAATTTGCGAGCGAACGAGCGTCCTCCCACTTTGAAAATGCCGCGAGGTCGCCGCGCTCCGCATCATCGGTGTGCCGCAGTTCCCATCCGTCGTCCGCGCACGCGATGGAAATCTGCCCGGCGAGTTTTCCGCCGGCGTGCAGCCAGCGTTCGAGTTCCTGTGTCGTGTCGCGCATCATTCGGACGGAAACTTCATCTTAATCCTAATCTTAATCCTCCTCCGAAGCGGAGACAGAACGATGGGATGCACGTTTGGGATTAAGATTAGGATTAAGATTAAGATTTAGACGAGGCAGTCGGATCACGCGGTGTGGCGTGCATCGAAGGCCGCCACCTGGTCAAGAATCACATCCGCGAAACCCGCCTCCGTGCCGATGGAACTCGCGTAGTACAGCGTGCGTTCGCGGAGGCGGTAAGGATTGTTGGCGAAGACCGACGCGCGCCCAGCGCCCGCTGCGTTGCAGCTCGCGCTTGCAGCGCCGGGGGATTCCGTGGCGATGCCGAGCAGCACCGGGATGTCCTCGTAGCTGTGCAGCCCGTCCGAGATGAAGAACGGCACCACGACGACGTTCGGGCTCGTCGCGAGCCGGTCCCATTCTGCGATGAGCGGCGCTTCCTCCATGTAGGCATTCAGCACCTCGCGGTAGCGCCCGAGCGCGGCGATGCGGTCCACCTCGCGTTTCGCGGCGACGGCGGAATTTTCGTTCAGGTCCGTCCCGTGGCCCACGATGAAAAGGCTCGTCTCCCCCGATGGCACGCCCGGTGCAATTTCGGCGGCGCGCTTCAGGAGCAGCTCCGTCATGCGCGGATGATTTCCGACCGGCTCGCAATATTTCACCGAGTGACGTCCGACCCGCGTGACCGCATCGCCGAGGCCAAGTTCACGCGGGACGACCGTCTTTGTGAAGTAGCCCTCGCTGATGAAATTCGGCACGACATACACGTCCTCGCGATCAACGCAGTGCAGCACCTGCCGCAGGCTCGGCTCCTCCTTCCAAAACGCGCAATGCACTTCGCCGAAAATTCCGCGCCTGCGGATTTCCTCAGCGAGGTTCCAAGTCGGCGCGCTCGAGTCGGGATTCAGCGTCGAGCCGTGTCCGGCGATGATCAGCGCGCTGTCGGGTTTTTGGAGCATTGGATTTTTTGCGTAAGCGCAGCGCTCTGTGAAGTCCAATGGTTTCCGTCAGGCTCAGATGGGTTCTCGAAACTTGAGCAATCGAACAGCGTTCGGACGGTGGCGGTTTGTCCGTCGTACCACCGCTCCGCAAATACGGGTGTCAGCGTTACTGCGCCGTGCGGAGCGCGCGCAGCCGCTCCCGGCTCGCATCGTCGCGCACGTCGCGGTCTGCGGCTTCGGCGTATGCGTGTGCGGCAATCTTCTTGTCACCGATCTGTTCCGCGATCTGCCCGAGGAGCCGCCACGCCTCGGCGCGGAACGGGTGCCCCGTGAGCTGGCGCAGCACGTCCTCGTAGGCGCGATCGGGTTTTCCCATGGCGATCAGCGTGAGCGGGTAGCGTCGTGAGACCGCCCAGTTGCGCCCGGAACTGCTGGCCGCGTTGGCGAGCAGATCGAGGCGCGGCTTGCCTGTCTGCGCTTGGGTGATGATGGCGCGGATGACGTCAATGTCCGGCCCGAAGAGCGGCGAGCCCTCGGCGAGATTCAGTTCCGCGAGCGCAGTGTCGTAATCCTTTTTGCCCAGTGCCACGGCCGCAATGTTGAAGTGCGCGAGGGCGAGCTTCGGTTCGAGCGTGAGTGCTTCGCGGTAGAGTGCCAGCGCCTCGTCGGGTTTGCCGTCCTGCATCGCGAGCTGGCCGAGGTTGATGATCATGCGCGCGCCGCGGCCTGCGCGCTGCGCCGTGTCATTCACAAAGGTGCGCTGATCGCGCCAGTAGTCCTGCTGACACCACGTCTGCACCGCGAGGAACCCGAGCCACAGCGCGGCGCACACGCGCAACGCGGCAAAAATCTTCGGACGCTCCGGTGCGAGTGCGCGCGCTGTGAAAAGAATCGCGGCGACGAGAAATGCGCTCGGCACGTAGAGCCAGTGTTCGGCGACGGTCGCATTCAGCGCGAAGACATTGCTCACGGGCAGCCAAGTCACTGCCGCGCACGCGAGTGAGAGCGCGGCATCCGGGGCGAATTTCCGCGCGCGATGCCACCACCACGCGAGCGTGGCTGCGATGCAGATTCCCGCGAGTGTCTGCGCCTCGCGCATCCGTCCGTGACGCAATTGCGCGGCATCGTCGCCGACGGGATTTGTCGAGACGTCACGCTCCATGTGCAGCGAGTGCGGCGCGATGAAAAGTGCCGCATATTCGGCGAGCGCGCGCGTGAGGAGGATTGGACGTGCCTTCCACGATGTGACCTCGCTCGACGCTGGTGGCGCCGTCTGCGCTG
>BJFP01000256.1 GCA_014189875.1 Verrucomicrobiota bacterium
TGCCCGAGCCGTTCCGCACGGTGCCATTTTCCTCCACCTTCCCCACGCTGGTGCCGGAACCGTTCCGGATCGTGCCGTCGTTCTCCACTTTCCCAATGCCAGTCCCGGACGAATTCCGGATCGTCCCGTCCCGGTCAATCTTGCCGACCGACGTGCCCGATGAATTCCGAATCGTGCCATCCGCCTCGATCTTGCCCTGCCCGGTGCCCGAGCCATCGCGGATATCCTGCGCGAATCCCGGGCAGGTGGTGGCAAGAATGGTGAATAGGAGGAGGAGTTTTTTCATGAGTGGTGCGTGTCGTGATTTGAAAGCTGCCCGTCCGAGGCTCGGGCGCCACGGTGGAATACGACGCAAAGTGGATGCGATCCCTTCAAAATTATCTGACAAAATCAACTGACTGCCGCCTTCCGCTCATCCAGCCGCGCGGCCATGAGTCGCATCAGTTCCTTGAACAGCGTCACATCCTCCGGGCGATCGGATGCCGCATTGATGCTGAACTTCCCCGGATACCCGCGCTTCATCACCGTGAAGAGCAGCCTCCCGTTCGATTGACCAACTTGGAAGCCCGTCACCTCGCCGATGCCAAAATCGAATGATCGCACCTTCAGGAAAGAAGGCCTCAGCACCTCGACCCGGTGGCGCTCTCCCTCGACCGAATAGTCCACCAGCGCAATGCACCGAGACACCAGCCAGATGGCCGCACCGCACAGCGACAACACCATCGCGGAAATGACACCGAAGACAACCGGCTCCGACAGCCCTCGGAATTTGGTGAGAAGAAAGAGGCCTGGCAAAATCAGCAGCGGCGGCAGCACCATCGCCAGCGCAATTTTCCAGCCCTGCGCGAGACGCACGCGGAAGATTCCTTTATCTGGCGGGGTCTCGCTCGGTGGCATCCTTCGTCGAAATATTCGACCGCACACTTGTCGGCCGCATTTTCCCAGTCAAACGCGAAACCCGCACCGAAAATTTTGCCCATTCGTAGAGCGACTGCTGCCGGCATGATTCCCGGCGAGTTTGGGATTGCTTCCGGCACTGCAAAATGGGCCTTCCGCACGGTGGAAGCCGGTCGGCCAATGTCCTGAATGCAATGAAGCCCAAACTTTTCATCGTGGATGATCATCTCTCGATCCTGCGCACGCTGGAGTGCGCCCTCCCGCTGCTCCTCCCATCCACGATCGCCGCGCGGGTCGGGATGCTGGGGTAAGACGAGCAAAGCCGGGACGATTCAGCGTCTGGGATGTTGCGAGGCCGGAGGTGAGTTTGCGATCCCGCCGCCGCAGATTTGCAGCGTCAGTATTCCGAGCGCAGATCCACGGGCTGGGACTTGCGTTTCGCGCGGGAGCGGATGTTCAGGACCTCGACTCCAAACGAGAATGCCATCGCGAAGTAGATGTAGCCTTTCTCGATGTGCTGCCCGCAGCCGTCCGCGATGAGGACGACGCCGACGAGCATGAGGAAGCTGAGCGCGAGCATCTTGATCGTCGGGTGTTTGTTCACGAATTCGGCGATGGATTTTGCGGCGAGGAACATCACGATCATCGCGAGGATGACGGCGGCGATCATCACGGCGATGTCGCGCGCCATGCCGACGGCGGTGATGACGGAGTCGAGCGAGAAGATGATGTCCACGACGACGATCTGCGCGATGACTGCGGCGAGCGCGGCTTTCACCCCCTTGGACTTGCCTTGCTCCTCGCCTTCGAGGTTGCCGTGGATTTCGTGGACGCTTTTCCAGATGAGAAAGATGCCGCCGATGATCAGCACGAGGCGCTGGCCGGTGATGGCGAGCGGCGCGCCGGTGCCGTGCTCGTGGATGAAGGGCAGGGTGAAGAGGGGCGCGGTGAGCTTTGTCAGGACGAAGATGAAGCTGAGCAGCAGCACGCGGGTGATGAGAGCGAGGGCGAGGCCGATGTTGCGCGCCTTGCCCTGCTGTTCGGCGGGCAGCTTGCCGGAGAGGATCGAGATGAAGATGATGTTGTCCACGCCGAGGACGATTTCGAGGATGGTGAGGGTGACGAGGCTGAGCCACGCGTCGGGATTGGAGAGCCAGGCAAACATGGCGCGGAGGAAAGCGGAGTTGTGGCGCGAGTAAAGGGAAAGCGGGCGTTTGACGCGGCGCATGGGACGCGGATACCCTTCCGAACCATGAACGCCGTGCGCAGACCATCGAACTGGATCAGTCCAGAGGACTACATCGCCGGGGAACTGACGAGCGAGGTGCGGCATGAGTATTTCGCCGGCGAGGTTGTGGCGATGGCGGGTGCGAGCATCGAACACAACAGGATCGTGGGGGAAATCTTCCGGGCGTTGGGCAACCACCTTGAGGGCAAGCGGTGCGAGGCGCTCATGAACGACATGAAAACCCACATCCATAAAAAGGAGGACGACTGGTTTTACTACCCGGATGTGATGGTGAACTGCGACCCCGCCGGGCAGCAGAAGTACTACTGCGACACGCCGAGCGTGATCGTGGAGGTGATGTCACCGTCCACCGAGCGGATTGACCGCCGCGAAAAGCTGATGGCCTACGAGCTGATCCCGTCGCTGCACACGTATGTGCTCGTCTCGCAGGAACGGCGCGAGGTGACGATCCACCGGCGGACGGGCGATGACTGGACGACGGAGCGGCTGCCGGAGAACGGCGACGCGCTGCGCATCCCTGAGCTGGATTTCGAGATGACGCTGGATGCGATCTACGCCCGTGCCGGTGTGTGAAGCCCGACCGTCGGCACGCGCCGACGCGCCGCGTTGTTTCCGCAAAAGAAGTGAGCGATGACCAAGCCCGCCGTATTCCTCGACCGCGATGGAACGCTGATGCACGAGGTGGACTACTGCCGCGACCCGGCGGATGTGCGCCTCTTTGACGGCACGCGCGACGCGCTGCTCCGATTGAAGGGCGCGGGCTATGTGCTCGTGATCATCACAAACCAAAGCGGCATCGCGCGCGGGCTGCTCACGGAGCGTGATTTTGAAAATGTGCAGGCGCGCCTGCTCGCGCTGCTCGGCGAGGACCTCATCGCCGCGACCTACATGTGTCCGGACGGGCCGGCGGGCGAATCGGGACGCCGCAAGCCTTCGCCGGCGATGGTGCGCGAGGCGGCGCGCGAACTTTCGCTCGACCTCGATCACTCGTGGTTTGTCGGCGACAAGGTGGCGGATCTGCAATGCGGGCTGAATGCGGGCACACGCGCGGTGCTCGTCCGCACGGGGCACGGGCATCTCGTGAGTGCGGCGGACGCGGCGGGCGCGCACTTTGTCGCCAAAGACATTGCCAGCGCCGCCGACTTCATTCTATCCGATTCGGGTGCCAGCTAAGATTGCCGTCGTCATCCCCGCGCGCTACGCGTCCACCCGCTTCCCCGGGAAGCCGCTCTTCCCCCTCGCTGGCAAGCCGATGATCCAGCATGTGTGGGAACGCTGTGCGCGTGCGAAGGGCGTCTCGCGCGTGATTGTGGCGACGGAAGACCGGCGCATCGCGGATGCGTGCGCGGCATTCGGCGCGGAATGCGTGATGACTTCGGAAAAGTGCATGAGCGGCACGGACCGCGTGGCCGAGGTGGCGCGGAAAAAACTAAAGGGCTTCACACACGTCATCAATGTGCAGGGCGACGAGCCGCTTGTGGATCCCGGCACGATCACGAAGCTCGCGAAGGCGATGGCGGAGTCGCGCAAGATCGCGATGATCACCTCGGCGAGCGTCTTCGAGCCGGGCGACGATGTGGCGAATCCGAACGCGGTGAAGGTCGTCACGGACCGCGCGGGCGACGCGCTTTATTTCTCGCGCTCGACGATTCCCTTCGTGCGCAACGAGGTGCCGGGGCTGAAGTTTTTCCGCCACCAGGGCATCTACGGCTACACGCTGGAGCTGCTGTTCCAGTTCGTGAAATGGAAGCCGACGCTCCTCGAAAAGTCCGAGTCGCTCGAGCAACTCCGCGCGCTGGAGAACGGCGTGAAGATCCGCGTCGTCACCGTGAAGCACCTCAGCGTCGGAGTGGACACGCCCGCGGATGCCAAAGCCGTCGCACCACTTTTGAAAACTCTGCTAAAATAAGCGCACACACTTTCCATGAAATACATTTTCGTCACCGGCGGCGTCGTCAGTTCACTCGGCAAGGGCATCGCGGCCGCATCGCTCGGCACACTGCTCGAGCGCCGCGGGCTGAAGGTCACGCTGCAAAAACTCGATCCGTATCTGAACGTGGATCCCGGCACGATGAACCCGTTTGAGCACGGCGAAGTGTATGTGCTCGACGACGGCGCGGAGACGGATCTCGACCTCGGCCACTACGAGCGGTTCACGCACAGCGCACTCACGCGGGCGAGCAATTCCACGAGCGGACAAATCTACGAGACCGTCCTCGCAAAGGAGCGTGCGGGCGAATTTCTCGGCAAGACCGTGCAGGTCGTCCCGCACATCACGGATGAGATCAAGGCGCGCATCAACAAGCTCGCGGTGAGCCATCCGTGCGACGTGCTGATCACGGAAATCGGCGGCACCGTGGGCGACATTGAGGGGCTGCCGTTTCTGGAGGCGATCCGGCAGTTTCAATTCGAGGTGGGCGAGGAGAACTGCATGATCATGCACGTCACGCTCGTGCCGTACATCAAGGCCGCGGGCGAACTGAAGACGAAGCCCTCGCAGCAGAGCGTCGCGAAGCTGCGCGAGATCGGCCTGCACCCGGATGTGCTCATCGCGCGCACCGAGCACGATCTCACCGATGAGCTGCGCCAGAAGCTCTCCACTTTTTGCAACGTGCCGCTGAAGGCCGTGATCGAGGGCCGCGACGTGCCGCACAGCATCTACCAGGTGCCGCTTTTCCTCCAAAAGGAGAAGCTCGACGACATCGTGTGCGAGCGGCTCGGGCTGAATGTCCCGCCCGCAAACATGACCGAGTGGGAGCGCTTCGTGAAGCGGCTGCTGAATCCGAAGAAGCGCGTGCGCATCGCGATGGTCGGCAAATACGTGGATCACAAGGACGCCTACAAGAGCATTGACGAATCCATCAACCACGCCGCCGCCTCGCTCGACTGCGGCGCGGAAGTCGTCGAGGTGGACGCGGAGGTTCTGGAGACCGAGGACGCCGCGAAGCACCTCGCAAATTACGCGGGCATCCTTGTGCCCGGCGGATTTGGCGAGCGCGGCATCGAGGGGAAAATCGCCGCCGCCGCGTACGCGCGCAAACACGGCGTGCCCTACCTCGGCCTCTGCCTCGGGATGCAAATCGCCACGATCGAATTTGCGCGCAACGCGCTCGGGCTCGCCGGGGCGAACAGCACGGAGTTCGACGCGAAGTCGCCGCATCCCGTGATCGATCTTCTGCCCGACCAGAAGAAAGTGAAGGGCAAGGGCGCGACGATGCGCCTCGGCACCTGGCCCATGCACCTGAAGCCCGGCACGCGCGGCCACCAGCTCTACGGCGCGAACGAAATCCGCGAACGCCACCGGCACCGCTACGAATTCAACCAGTCCTACCGCGAGCGGATGGAGGCCGCGGGCTTCATCATCTCCGGCACTTCGCCGGATGGGAAACTCGTCGAACTGATCGAGCTGCGCGACCATCCGTGGTTCCTCGCGTGCCAGTATCATCCCGAGTTCAAGAGCAAGCCCACCGCGCCGCATCCGCTCTTCAAGGGCTTTCTCGCCGCGTGCTTGGCGCACGATCAGTAGGGCGCGTCTTCGCGGGAAGGCTGGATTTATCGCGCTGAGAACGAAAGCCAGTGTCCGCGAAACTTATGAAATCACACATCTCCTCCATGAACCTCCGCGCACTCGCATTCACCGCATTCCTCACCGTCATCGCATTGCTCGGACTCAGCACCGGCAGCCATGCCGCGCCGCCGCGGAAAGACGGGCGGGAGCTGCTTTCCGAGCACGAGACGGTCGCGCAGTTCACCGGTGTCGCCTTTCAGAAATGCCGCGGGCTCACCTCGCTGTGTCCCGACAAATGCGGCAATTCGGGCGACGTGGCTTCCTTCAAAATCCTCGGCTATGTGCTCTACAAGAAGACGGGCGAATATGGCGACCCGATGCAGGAATCCTTCATGTTCCAAGTCGAGGACAACATGAAAAATCCGAAGGTGACTCCGGAACTCCGGGCGACGGTCACCGGCCTCAAGAAGGACGACTACGTCCTGCTTTCGTGGAAGCACGACTATGTGACGAAGGACGGAAGCTCATCCCCCGAACGCCCGGTGACGAAGGTGAGCAAGATCACGAAGGAAGAAGCGGAGAAGCTGTTGAAGGAAAAGAAGTGACGTGCAGAGGCAGCCGCCGCGCAGGCGGCTGAAATGGCGCATGGCTGCGAGATTGACGAAACGCCCTAGTGCTAAGTCACTCATGGAGTAATGGTAATACGCGAAAAGAATTAGCTGGTACTAAGTAGTTTCCTGTATAGATGGGAGTGATGCCAAAGAAAAAGCATCACATCCGACTGAGTGCCGAAGAACGCGTGCAACTCGAAACCATCGTGCGCAAAGGCAAAGCCAATGCGCACCGCCAGCGCCATGCGCGCATCCTGCTGCTGGCCGACACGAACGCCCCCGAAGGGGGCTGGAGCGATTCGCGGATCGCGGGGGCCGCGCACACGAGCATCCCGA
>BJFP01000257.1 GCA_014189875.1 Verrucomicrobiota bacterium
CAGCAGATGCACGAGCGTGACGCCGCGCGACGGGTCCACCTTCTGCCGTGGACCCGCTTTTTCCGCCCACAGGTCCATGCCGTAATAAGTCGTGTCCTGGCTGATGAGATTGATCTCCTTCACACCGTCCGCGACGAGCCCGCGCACTTCCGCGACGACGCTCTCGATGGTGCGCGAACGATGCCGCCCGCGCATCTGCGGGATGACGCAGAAGCTGCACGGGTGATTGCACCCCTCGGCGATTTTTGTGTACGCGGTGTGCGGCGGCGTGAGCCGGACGCGCGGCGTGTCCCAGTCGGGAATGTAAACTGGTTTGCGGGAGACGAGATTCAGCGGCTGCCATTCGTCGTGCAGCAGCACGTCGGCTTTCGCGGCTGTGACTGGTGATTGGTGACTGGTGACTGGTGGCCGTCCTTTTTTCTGAGCACTGAGCACTGAGGACTGAGCACTTTTCTCCGCCCCCCGCCCTAGGACGCGTTCGATGATCCCGCCAATGTCCTTCACCTGATCGAGCCCGATGAACGCATCCACGTCGCTCTTGAATTCCACCGCCAGCTCACCGCTGAAACGCTGGCTCATGCAGCCCGCGACGATGAGCTTCTGGTTCTTGTGCTTCTTCTTCAGCCCCTTCGCCTCGTGCGCCTCGATGATGGCCTCGATGCTCTCCTCCTTTGCCGAATCAATGAACGCGCAAGTGTTCACGATGAGGACATCCGCCTGATCCGCGTCGTTCGTGATTTGCATCCCGCGAGCGAGCACGTCGCCGAGCATGATCTCCGCGTCCACAAGGTTCTTCGCGCAGCCGAGCGAGATCATGCCGACCTTTGGAATGTGTCGGACCGTCTTCGGTGCGGGAGCTGTCGTGGCGCGTGTGGTCATTTGGAAAAGGGCGCGCAGCATACACGACGAATGCGTTTTCGCCAGCAGCCACGGCTGACGCACTTAGCACCTGAGTTCCGCGCCGAGCCTCAGAAGCTCTTCCGCATGTTGCTCGGGAGAATGTTCAGCTCGTTGCGGTATTTCGCGACGGTGCGGCGGGCGATCGGGATGCCTTTCGTCTTGAGCACGTCCACGATTTCCTTGTCGCTCAGCGGATTTTTTCCGTCCTCGCCTTTCACCATCTCGGCGATCACGCCCTTCACGCTCGTGTTGCTCATGCTCTCGCCGCCCGCGGTCTGGTAGCCGGGAGTGAAGAAATACTTCATCTCGAAGACGCCGTGCGGCGTGGACATGTATTTGCCGGAGATCGCACGGCTCACCGTGGTTTCGTGGACGCCCACGATATCTGCGATTTGCACCATCGTCATCGGCTTCAGCCCGCTCGGGCCGCGCTCGAGGAATTCCGTCTGCCGCTTCACGATTTCGTGGGCGATGTTCGAGATCGTCTGCTGGCGCTGGTGGATGCTCTTGATGAGGAATTTTCCGTTGCGGATCTTGTCGCGGATGTAGTCGCGCACGTCCTCCTTGTTCGCCGTCTGCGCCATGAGATCCTTGTAGGTGTTGCTGATGCGCAGATGCGGGATCTGGTCGCCATTCAGCAGCACCTGCCAGAGGCCGCTGACCTTCTCCACGGTCACATCGGGCAGCACGTAGTTGTTCGGGTCTGCGGAAAAAATCTGCCCCGGTTTCGGGTCGAGCGTCGCGATGAAATTTGCCGCGCGCTGGATGCAGTCCACCGTCGTTCCGCAGCGGCGCGCGATTTCGGGGTAGCGTTTCTTGGCGAGGTCATCGAGGTAGTTCGAGACGATGCGCCATTCGAGGCTGCCCTCTTTTCCGATCCGCTTGAGCTGGATGAGCAGGCACTCGCGCAGGTCGCGCGCGCAGACGCCGACCGGGTGGAAGGTCTGGATGGTCTGGAGCACGCGATCGAGATCCGCCATTTCGAGGCCCGTGTTCGCGGCGATTTCGTCCGGCTTCACGGTGAGGAAACCGGTGTCGTTCGTGTTTCCGATGAGCAGCTCGCCGAGCTGCACGTCTTCCTTCGACAGCTCTGAGCCGCGGAGCTGATCGAGCAGGTGCTCCTGAAGCGTCTCGTTTTTCGTGAGCGAATCAAAAAAGAACTGCCGGCGCTCGTCGTCCTCGGTGGAGCGGCGCACGTAATTCGTGCTCTGCGCCATGTAGTCGCGCCACTCGTCGTCGAGCTTCGAGAGGCGGTCAAATTCCACATCGAACTCCTCCGCATCGCGCTGCTTGTCCTCGACCTTCGACTCGTTCGGATCGTTGTCCTCCATCTCGAGCGTCGGGTTGCCGTCCAGTTCCACCTGGATGAGCGTGCGCAGTTCGAGCATCGGCACCTGAAGGATCTGCAGGCTCTGCTGGAGCTGCGGCGCGAGAACTTGGGACTGACTGAGCGATTGGTGTTGGGAAAGGCCGGCCATGATGGGTTGGGAGTTGGGATTCCTGTTCTGCTGCGTTCTCAAAAAAGAGCAAAGCAGGCGGAATGCCAACCGGTGATTTTCTAAATTTTTGTTAGGCAGGGCACCCTTCCGGCTTTTGCAGCACCCATGAAGAAGCCCAAGAAAACCATCATGCTCTGGGGAGCCGCTGCCGTCGCTGTCGTCGGCGCGCTGTGCTTCCCTTCCCCGTCGTCCGGCCAGGCCGCTGCCGTTGCCGCCGCCGAAGATCCGGCCATCGCTCAACTCGTGAACGAGATTGCCGAGCAGCATAACAAGATCGTCGCCAACCAGCAGGCGATCGAGGTCAAGGTCAATGGCGTCACCGAGACCCTGCGCATCGCGCGTATCTTCGTCTCACGCGGAGGTGGCAAGAAATGAAACGCGCATCCTTTTTCCTCGCCCTCGCCCTCCTCCTCGGCGTGCCCGCCACGACGCTTCAGTCGCAGGACGCGGAGCCCGCTCCGGCTCCCGCGCCCGCCCCACCCGCGCCGATCGCGCCCGTTCAAAGAGCCGCGACGCTCGAAATGCTCAAGGCCATGCGCGATGCGAATGCCAAGCTCCTCGAACAGCAGGCCGCCACGCTCCTGAAGCTCGAGGAAATGGAGAAGGCCGCGTACATTATCAAGATTCTCGGCAAGCGCTCGTAGCGCCGGCTCCCGCAGCCTGCGGCGAAATGAGCCGCCACTCGCCGGGTGCGAGATCGTCCGCCGTGAAATCCCCGAAGCGGCTCCGGTGCAGCCGCACGACCGGGCAGCCTTGGCTCGCAAACATGCGTTTCACCTGATGGTAGCGGCCCTCGATGATCTCCAGCCGTGCCTGGCGTGCGCCCAAAATTTCAACGCGCGCGGGAAGGCACGGCTTGTCCTCGCCTTCGAGCGTCAGCGTGCCGCTTGCGAAAACTTCTGCGATGTCCGCGGGCAGATCCTCCGCGACCGTGACCTCGTAGATTTTCGCGACCTTGTGCTTTGGTGAAGTCCAGCGGTGGACGAGTTCGCCGTCGTCTGTCACGAGCAATGCGCCGGTCACGTCCTTGTCGAGGCGGCCGATGCTCGTCACCGCGGGATTGCGCGCGAGCCAGCGCGGCGGGAGCAGGTCGTAAATCGTCGGGCCTTCGTCCGAATCGTGCGAGCACACGCAGCCCGCGGGCTTGTGCAGCAGCGCGAGGATGCCGTGCGGATGCTCCACCGGCTCGCCGTCCACGAGCACATTCGCTGGCGTGGCTTTGTCCGAAGGCGACTTAGCGACCGCAGCGCCCACGAGCACGCGGCCCGCTTTGATCCACGCCCGCGCCTCACTGCGCGAGCAGTACCCGAAGCGCGAGAGCAGCGCGTCGAGGCGGAGGAGCGCGCTCACACCCGCTCTTTGAACGGCTCGAACCCGAGCTCGAAAAAGTTCACCGAATTTTCCATCACATGGACCAGCGAGCCGATGAACGTGTCCCATTCCTGATTGTTCACGAACTGCGTGTCCCACGCGACGAAGACGCAGTTCGGCGCGGCATTCGACACCTCGATGAGCACACGGATGTCCTTTTCCCAATCCTGAATTTTCACATAGCCGAGCGCGCACGGCCTGTGGATGAGCGCATTGTGCGAGAACTGATCCAGCCACTTGTCGCGCTCCTCCAGCGTGTCGAACTTCACATGCGCGTGCGTCGAAAGATGCGTGAGCGTCTTCTTGTCGAAGTTCATCAAATTGTAAAACCGCGTGAGCGTCTGGTGGATGATGTTCCAGTCGCCGGCAGTGCGCGCATTGCGCACGGCGAGCTTCACGCGGTCGGCAGTGCGGTTCAGGCTGCCATTTTCGCCGAAGAAAACGGCCTTCAGCTCGTAGTCGAAAAGGTCGTCCACTTTCCGCAGGTGGATTTGGTCCGGGCGCAGCGAGAGGCCCGTCTGAGTGTCGCAGATCTTTGCGGCAAATTCGTCGAGCTTCGCGCTTTGGTAGCCGATGGGCGCGGGGAACGGCACGTCAATGGCGACGCCAAAAATTTCAATCGGGAGCACTTCCATGGGGCGTGGACGGTAGCGGGAATGGCGCGGATGAAAACCTGTTTTTACCAGCGGTGGACGCGCTGGATGTGACTAACGACCCTCGCCCCGAGGCTCAAACACGGTGCGTTGGCGCCCCGGCTCCATGCGGGATTGCGACGGACGCAGCCACACCGCTTTTTAAAACCGCTCTCACGGGTGTCCGGTTAAGAATCCGCAGCGGAGCTTACTTTTGAAAGCGCATGACGCGCTGTTTGGCTGAGGCACTGAGCACTCTCGCTTCACTTCCCTCGCGGACGCACCGTCTCGCCGCCGGGGATGATGACCGCCTGCGGGGCGAGTGGCAGCACCTTGAGATTGCGGAATGCGACCTCGGTGCCTTGGTCCATGATGGAAAGGCGCGTCTTGCCCTTCATCCCAAAGCTCGCGGGCACCTGCATCTTGTTCGCCACTGCGGACTGCCGGACCTTCGCGCTGAGCTCGAATTCCAGCACCTTCTCACCGTTCAGCCAGTGCTCGACGTGCGCGCCCTGCACGACGATGCGCCCTTCGTTCCAAGGGTCGCGGACTTTGTTCAGCGGGTCGGCCGTGCGCAGCACCGCATTTTCGCCGCGCGGAAAAATGTTGTCCAGCGCGCCGGTGCGCCGGAGGTTGCCGCCCTTCAGCCCGATGCTGTTGTGGACGTCGTCAACGATCTGATATTCGAGCCCCACAGGCGCCTGGCCGAAATTCTCCGTGAGCATGTAGCGCACGCCGCTGTTCGCCGCCGCGGTCATCTTGAAGTCGAAGCGGAAATCGAAGTCCCAGAAAAAATCCATCGTCACGAGATCGCCGCCCGTCATGCGGTCCGTGTCCTTCACTTCCTTCGGCAGGTTCAGTTCGCCGTTCTGGATTTTCCAGCCTGCGGCGAGAGGGTCCGCTTTTTGGATGCCGCGCATGCCGATGAGCCGCTTGCCGTCGAAGAGCAGCTTCCAGCCCTGCGCGATTTCCTCGCGGGTCAAAGTGTTCGGCTGGCCGTTCCCCGGCACCGGTGCGGGAGCCTGCGCGGAGGGTGTTGCAGGAGTCACCGGCACTCCGGGTGTGACGGGCACGCCCGGCCTGCCCGGCTGAAGGATGTTCGGCGGCAACTGCGCCTGCGCGGATGGTGCAAAGATTGTGGTGAGCGCGGCGAGCGCGGCTGTAAAAGGCACGAGGCGTGGGATGGTCATTTGGAATAATTGAAAAGGTCAGCGGGCTGACCGGCGGGCGTGGTGGTGGCGCGCAATTTTCATGCGCAAGACATGCGCCGCGCGGCGGCGGAGGTTGTCAGCAGGGCATGGAAAACGGTAAAATATTTGTCAGCGGGCCGGGAAGCTGCGCAGCCATGCCACTTCGTCCACAGGCAGCTTTCCGCGCCTGCGCGCGCGGCGGCTCAGCGCGTGAGGTAGAAAACCATCGCCAGCGCGAGCGCTGGCAAACGCGCGCAGCGACACCCTTCGGTCTGGTTCAAATAGGAACAGCGGCATGGCGCATCGCTAGGGGTCAGCGTTGGCAAAGGCGAGCACAAACCCGAACACCCACACGGTTCGCGCCGCCGAGCGGGATCACTTTATTGAAACGCTCTAATCGCAAACAAACCAACACATGAAGGAGCCGGACTGAGTGCATCGGGTAGCGCGGGCGTCCCGCCTGCCGTGCTGCGCGTCCCGCGCAGCACATCGAGCGTCCCCACGCTTTCTGAACGCAAGGGGTAGCCGCGTGTATTCCGCGGGACGCGCAGCACGGCAGGCGGGACGCCTGCGCTACCCGAGACATGTCGTTCTGCTTCTTGTCCGGTGGATCAGCCCGCCTCCTGCCAACGGCGGCTACGGGCGCAGCAGCGAGCGGATTCGCGTGAAGTGTTCCGGCCCGAATCCCATCGCGAGCTTCAACTGGTAGTCGCGCTCGAGGACGTTCGTGATTTTCCGGCAACGGCGGTAGTCGGTAAACGAAATGGCGCGGCGGAGCAGCGCCCACAGGCCTGAGACCGGCACGGGGAAATCGCTGCCGTGCAACAGCCGTTCGCCAAGCAGGCCTGCATTGGTTCCCACGCAGCGGTGCGCGTTGCGGCCGCGGCGCGGGACATTCCATGCGCTCGTGTCGCCGTGCAGGTTCGGCCATTTCGCGAGCATGTCGGTGAAGATGTGGAAATAAT
>BJFP01000258.1 GCA_014189875.1 Verrucomicrobiota bacterium
ACGAGCGCGCGAGGACCTGGAGAAGGTTGTTCAGCCGGGATACCGATTTTTGGAGGCTGGCGCTTTCTGCGGCTGAGGACATGAGGCTTTCGGTAGCAATCCATGCGCCAGTCCCGGTGTTTTGGCGCGGCGCTTTCCGGGGCAACGCGTTCAGCACATGCAGTTTTCAGCGCGCCTCTGTGTAACGAACGGCGGGGCGGAGTGTATCCTTTGAGTGAGAAGGTGCCTGCTGCGGGAGCGTTCCACGTCGCACGGCAAATTCCATCCACAGCCCAAATCCCTACCGAAACAAACACATGAAAGATTTTTACTGGGGCATGGTCAATCCGATGACCGGCGCGCCGTTCAGTTTTGACGATGCGAACGTGCAATGGGGCGAGCCCGGATTCTACCTCGAGCTGGGCGATCTTGGCTTCGTGCCCTATTCCAAACAGGATGCCGGTTCCGCTGCGCAACCGATCGATCACGGAGTCATCCAGCCCTTCGGAAAAATCGCGCGTGAGCCGAAGGCGGGAGCCGCGTATTCCGCCGGTGACATGTTTTCATGTGACGCCGCCGGGTCATGTCTCGACGAATTCTACGTGTCCTCCCGTCCCGATGCGGAATCCGACGACAACACGATGGACGCCGCGGTGGCCGAGATCACCGGCATTCCGGCTGAAAGATGTGCCGAAGTTCTCGGCGCGTATCTCGATCAGATCCTCGCGTGCGCCGCCGACAGCCAGCTTGCGCACGGAGTCCCCGATCTGCTCACAATCTGCTCCGCGTCCGGCGGTCATTCATCGGGAAAGGATGAAATCCCGATGTTCGCAAAGGCACTCATGGGAGCCGCGAATGCGCGGCGGCGGCGGTCTCGATGATCTGAGATGCCCGCGAAATCCCGCGGATCACACGGAGGAGAAACCACGGATGGCACGGATGAAAGAATTTCACTCTGGAAAAACATCCGCGCCATCCGTGAAATCCTTGGCGAACTTCTTCCTCATCCGAGTGATCCGGGTATTTCCAGAGGTCTCGGTTTGTGGAGCGCCGAGGGGGCGCGCCTGCTACTCGCGCGGGAGCAGCTTCTCGTAGATTCCGCCGAAGCTCCCGCTGCTGAAAAGCGCGACCACATCGCCGGGTTGTGTGATTTCACGGAGGCGCGTGACGATTGCGTCGGGGCCGCTCTCGGAAAATGCACGGCGGCCCTGCGCATTCAGATCGCGCGCGATGCCTGCGGGATCGAGCGCCGCGCCGGGACCGAAGCGCTCGGGCCGATCCACCGGGCCGATGAGCGCGCCGTCGGCGTGCGCGAGGGCGTTGGTGAGATCGTGCTGGATCGCCGCGCGGCACATCGTGTTTGAGCGCGGGTCCACCGCAGCCCACACGCGCGCTCCGGGGAAGCGGTGCCGCAGCGCCTTGATCGTTTCGCGGATATTCGTCGGGTGCTTGCCGAAGTCCTCGATGAATCGCACGCCGTCGCGCTCGCCGCGCAGCACCTGCCGCCGCAGCACGCCGCGAAATGCCGCGAGTGCACGCTGCACGACATCGAGCGGCACGCCGCAGTGGTGCGCGGCGAGGATCGCCATCGCCGCATTGCGCACGTAGATCTCGCCGACCATCGGCACCGAGAAACGCGTGCCGAGCAGCGTGAAGTGCGACGCTTCGGGCTCGTGGTGCAAGTCGGTCGCGCGCGATTTTTCATCCGCAGCCGGGCCGAGGCCGGCGGCGAATTTCAACTTCGTCCGCGAGGCAGCGGCGACTTCGCGGGAGTTCGGATCGTCGGCGTTAAAAATGAGCACGCCGTTTTCGGGCAGCACGCGCATGAGCAGGCCGAACGCCTTTTTCACCGCGGCGAGATCGGCGTAGATGTCCATCTGATCGAGCTCGACTGCATTCAGGATCGCGAGCGACGGCAGGTAGTGCGCGAACTTCGGCCCCTTGTCGAAGAACGCCGTGTCGTATTCGTCGCCCTCGATCACGACGGTCTCCGAATCGTGCAGGCTCGCGCCCTTCCCGAGATCCTCCGCGATGCCGCCAATCATGAATGCGGGGTTCAGCCCGCCGCTGCGCAGGATGTGCGTGAGCATCGCCGCGGTCGTCGTCTTTCCGTGCGTTCCGGCGACGACGAGGTTGCGCCGTCCGCGCAGGAAAAAATTCCGCAGCGTCTCGGGCATGGACTGGTAGGCGAGCCGGCGGTTCAGCACCTCCTCGAGCTCCGCATTGCCGCGACCGATCGCGTTGCCGACGACGACGAGATCCGCGTCGCCGGGGATGTTTGCCGCGCAGTAGCCTTCCTTCAGCGCGATGCCGCGCCCGCGGAGAAAATCCGACATGGGGGGGAACACCTTTTCATCCGAGCCCGTCACGGTAAATCCCTGCTCCTTCATCGCCGCCGCCACCGCACCCATCGCCGTGCCGCAGATGCCGAGAAAGTGAACGTGACGGACGGGTTTGATCATTTTTTGGAAAGTCGCGGACGCTAACGGCGCGCGGAGAGACGTGTCGAGCGCCGAGGGTGTGTGGTGCTGTGGCAGTTTGGTCTGAGTGCGGGCGGGAAGGAGAAGTTCTCAGTTCTCAGTGTTCCGATTCGGCTGCTCTGACTGAGCACTGAGAGCTGCCGTGCATTGCGCCCTTGCACAGCGCGCACCCCGGTCGCCTGACACCCCCGGCGGATTCTTGCGGCTACTTCTCCATCGCCACGACTCCTTGCCAGTCGTCGGGTGCGCCACTGGCGATGAATTTCCTGCATCGCGCGGCGAGCACTGTGGCGGCGGTGTCGGACGGATTTCGTGCAATGATCGTCCCGAAGAGTTCTGCCGCCTTTGAAAAATTTCCGGCGGCATAGCCAGCCATTGCCGCGGCGAATGCGTCGAGAGACGCTGCCTTGGCTGACGCGAGTTCCGGAGCGTCCGCTGCGAACACTTCGACGATTTCCACCGGCTCCCGTTTTCCCTTCACGAGCACGCGATCCACGGCGCGCATGGCAAGTGCGCACGGCAGTCGCATGGCGTCGCGAGTCGTGCCGGTGATGAGCACGCTGGCACCGTATTGTTTCGTCAGGCCCTCCATGCGTGAGGCGAGGTTGACGGCATCGGCGATCACCGTCGTGTCCATGCGTTCCTTGAAGCCGACGGTCCCGAGCATCAGCGATCCCGTATGGATGCCTGCGCCGATGTGGATGGGTGCGTTCCCGCGCGCCGTCCACTCGGCATTGAATCGCGCGAGGCCCGTGTGCAGGCCGACTGCGCCGCGCACCGCGCTGTCTGCGTCGCCGGGAAAAAGGGCCATGATCGCGTCGCCGATATATTTGTCGATGAAGCCGCCGTTTTCGATCACTGCCGGGGCGACGAATTCGAGGTAGCGATTGATGAAATCGAAATTCTCCCTCGGGCTCATGCGCTCGCTGATCGCGGTGAAAGAGCGGATGTCGGAGAACAGAATGGACATGGTGCGCTGCACTTGCTCGCCGATGCCGATGTCCACGATGCTCTCGAGCCCGAGGATTTCGAGGAACTCGCGCGGCACGAAACGGCGGAAGGATTCCGTCATCCTGCGCTGGTGGGCGAAGAGGCGCGCATTTGTGAGCGCCGAACCGAGGAAGCCGGCGAGCGAGGCCATCGTGTTGACGTCCTGCTCGTCGAGCGGCGGGAAGAACGGTTTCATCTCGCGCTGGCGTCCGCTCACGAGGAGCGCGATGACGCGGTCTCCGGATACGATTGGCACCGCGATGAAGAATGCGATCCCGAGCGACTCGCGGATGTGCGTGATGAATGGCGTGCCTGTCGTGCTTTTCGTCGCGAGCACAAATCCTTGAGGATGCAGCAGCGCGTCGTCGGCTCGCGCCGAAAAATGGCTGTCTGCGTCGAAACCGTTCGCTTCCGCGAGACGAAACTCCGGCCCGTCTCCGATGCGTTCAAGCACCGCCGAGCGATCCATTTTCAACGACTGCTGAACCGCGCGCAGCAGTCGCGCGTACACCTCCCGCGCCGGCAGATCGGTCGTGATGCTCCGGTGCAGTTCGGAAAGCAGCGCGAACGCCTGCCGCCGCTGCCGCAGTTCGCGGTTCACGCGCGAGAGCACCGCGTCGGACTTGATCGCCTGCCCGGTCAGTTCGTCGAGGCGTTGCTGGAAGTAGGCGTTCTGCGCCTGCGGGTCGTCGCTGCTCACGAGGAAAAGACGCACAGCACGCCGGTCCAGTCCAGCGCCTGCGCCCTGCCGCCTATCGGCGCGATTTCCACGCCGGAATAGACACCGAGCAACGGCACCGACGGCGGCACCGCCTTCCGCACTTCATCCGCCTCCTCCGCATCGAGGCCGCAGTACGCGGCTGCGCGTCCGGCGCAATCAATGTAAAACGCAAGCACCGGCGTGCGTCCCGCGGCGGCGACCTTCGAAAAAAGCTCCTCGGTCCGTGGCCTGAGATACGCGAAGTCCATGCTGCGGCGCATGAGCTGGACCGAGGTGCCGGGCGTGAGATCGTTCTCGAACATGATCAGCCCGTCGCGCGCACGATCCACCCCGATGCACATGCGGTTCGCATAATTTTCCTCGCGGAATTCCGCGAACCGATCGCCCTTGTTCACGCCGAGCGTGACGAAGAAAGCGTAGTCCTCCGGCGTGAGGCCCGAGTCGGCCCCGAGCATTTCATGGATGACGCGCAGCGCAGGCTTTCCATCAATCTCCAGCACGACCGGGCCCTCGGCCTTCGTGATTTCGTGGTAGCGCCCCGCGGGCAGGCAGCCGTGCATCACCGTGATGTCCATCCTCAGGCTCCCACGGAGCAACAGTGCGATCGCAGACTGCTGCAAAATCTGATCGCCGCAGAACTGCCACGTCGGCTGAAGCTGCATGTCGCCGAGCATCCCCATTCCGGCGAGCCGCGGCTCGGCTGGCAGATTTCCGAGCAGGCCGTGCAGAAGCGGCGTCGCCATGTTCAGCTTTGGCTGGCCCCCGATGTGATGGACCGCGTCGTAAAAAAGCAGCACGTCGGAATCGTCCGTGATTCCGGCGGCGGAGAGCTTTCGTCCGAGCGCTTCGCCGACTTGCATCTCGCCCTCGCGGAGTCCGGTCTCCGCAAATGCGTCCGCGGACACCTCGTCACCCGCAAGCAGCGCGACGCCGCATTCATAGCCATCGTAAGATGCCGCATCAGCGGTGATGATTCCCACGGCGAAGCCGCCCACGAGCGTGCATACCGGCCCGATCACGTCGCGGACGCCGTCGCGAAACCGCACCGCATCGTGTTTTCCCGTGCAAAAAATGAGCGCGAGACATGGATTCACAATCCGTCCATTTGCCGTCGCGCGTCGCGCAGCCTCCTGCCCTGCGGCAAATGAATCGCTCAACTCGCTCCGCCCCACTCCGGAGACAGGTCGTTTTTCGTTCTCGTTTTTCATGGTTGGAATTTCACGGACGTGTCGCGGAGTGCGTTCATTGGAGCGAGGAGATTTATTGTCGGGGTTTCGAGCGGGCACGTGCCTGGACACGGCGAGTGAGTCTCACGTCGCCATCGGCGGATTGCCATGGGTAGACTGATCGGGGCGGGCGATGAGGAGAAGATTTGCGACGAGGATGAGGCCGCCGCCTGCGAAGAGCTGCCAGGTGAGGTGCTCATTCGCGTACGAAAATCCGCCGAAGCGCGAGAACCATCCGGGCAGGAACAGCGCCCACGCGGACGCGAAGACGGGCTCGGTCGCGTAGATGAGTCCGGCCTGCGTGGAGGTCACGCGTGGCTGCCAGTGTGTCATCGTGAAATACGCGTACACCGTGCAGACGACGGCGAGCAGTGCCGTGAGCATGAGCACGGCGGGCGAGGTGTAAACTTGCACCGCGGCGCACGACCCGCCCGCAATCACGAAGGTCGCGAGCAGCGTGCCTTTCACTGCGAACATCATCGCGGATGTGCGGCCCGAGTCGTTGCCGTGGAAGCGCACGCGCTCGAGGCAGAGGATCTGCTCGGTGAAAAGCACCGCGCTCAGGATCGTCTCCCATTCGCCGCGACCGAGCGTGATTTTTCCAAACTCCACGCCGCTCAGCAACGCGCATCCGGCCATGACGAGCACGCACGCAGCGATGACCAGGAGCGACGGCATCCGCCGCGATCGCAGCGCGACGGTGAGCGGCACAAAGACGCAGGTGAACTGCGTGAAAAATGCCGACGTGCTTGCGGCGATGTAGTTCTGCGCGTCGGTCTGGAGCAACATTCCGAGCCCGCCGAAGAGCCCAAGCTCGAGGCCCTGCCGCACTTCGAGTCGCGTGAAGCCGCGCCGCCGCGCGCCGAGCAGCGCGAGCATGATCAGCGTCGCTAGCACCATGCGGTTGAAAAGGATGAGCGCGGCGTGAAACCACTCGGCGTGTCCCGGCGCGGCGAATGCCTGCGCCTGCATGACGGCCTTCGCCGTCGGGAAGCTCAGGCCCCATGCGGCGGTCGCAAGCGTGAGGCGGAGGATGGCCGTGCGCGTGATGTTCATCGGCGAGATCCGCGCGTCGCGTGCGCTGCCTTCTTTGGGCGTTGGGCGTTGGGCGTTGGGCGTTGGACGTTTGGCCCGCCGCAGGCGCGTTCCGGATTTTGA
>BJFP01000259.1 GCA_014189875.1 Verrucomicrobiota bacterium
GGTGAATGTGCCCTTCATGGTCTGGAATCCCCGCCTCTTCCCCGAGGGTCGGCACATGCCCGAAGTCGGCGGACATGTGGACCTGAACCCGACCGTCGCCGACATCCTCGGCGTGGAACCGCCCGACGCGTGGCAGGGCCACAGCCTCTTCGTTCCATCGAGGCCGAACCGCACATTCTTCGTCGCCAGCGTGGACGACTACCTGCTCGGCATCCGCGAAGACCGGTGGAAATACATCCTCGAGATGACCGGCGGACGCGAATCGCTCTTCGACCTCGCCGCCGATCCCGAGGAAAAGCACAACCTTCTCTCGACCGATCCCTCCCGCGTGAAACGGATGCGCCAGCGCCTCTCGGCATGGATCGCATTCGAGGATCATTACCTCACCACCCCGCCACCACGCCGCGTCCCGGTGACCCTCCGCCAGAACTCGGTGGAGAAGTAAGACAGCGCCCGGCCCGCGCTAACTGCGCGCACCATGAATAGCATGCTCTTTGCATTGCTGACACGACAGGCAAAGAATCCGTCTCGAATACCCCATACGAAAGGGGTCAAGATGGAAGTTGGGCGAACTGAGTGGATTTTTTGTTTTTTGGTTGGTGCAAGGCAAATAGGACAATCGGAATGTGGAGCACGTCCGCCTTGCAAGTGCGCGCGCTTTTCCCAAAGGTCGCACCCTTTTCCACACCATGTCCGCACCCGTCATCACCAAGGAACTCATCGCAAAGCACGGCCTCACCGACGAGGAATACGCCCGCATCCAGGGCATCCTCGGGCGCGATCCGAACATCACGGAGCTGGGAGTGTTCTCGGTGATGTGGAGCGAGCATTGCAGCTACAAGAACACGAAGCGCGAACTGCGGAAATTCCCGACGACGGGGCCGCTCGTGCTCGTGAAGGCGGGCGAGGAAAATGCGGGCGTCATTGACATCGGCGACGGGTGGGCGGTGGCGTTCAAGATGGAGTCGCACAATCACCCGAGCGCCATCGAGCCGTTCCAGGGCGCGGCGACGGGCGTGGGCGGAATCATCCGCGACATTTTCACGATGGGCGCGCGGCCGGTGTTCTCGCTGGACTCGCTGCGCTTCGGGCCGATCCACGGCGACACGGAGCAGCACAAGTGGAACCGTTCGCGCTTCGCCGGCGTGGTGAGCGGCATCGCGCACTACGGGAATTGCATCGGCGTGCCGACCATCGGCGGCGAGGTGTTTTTCGACGAGAGCTACAATGGCAACCCGCTCGTGAATGTGTTCTGCCTCGGCATCCTGAAGCACGAGCAGATCGCGCGCGGCGCGGCGAAGGGCGTGGGCAATCCGGTTTTCTATGTCGGCGCGGAGACGGGACGCGACGGGCTCGCGGGTGCGGCGTTTGCGTCGCGCGACCTCACGGAGGAGAGCAAGCAGGACCGGCCCGCGGTGCAGGTGGGCGATCCGTTTCGCGAGAAGCTGCTGCTCGAGGCCTGTCTCGAACTGCTCGCGACCGACGCGGTGGCGGGCATCCAGGACATGGGCGCGGCGGGCCTCACGTGCTCGACGTGCGAGACGGCGAGCCGCGGCGGCACGGGCGTGGAGATTGATCTGGCGAAAGTGCCGCAGCGCGAGACGGGCATGACGCCTTACGAGACGCTGTTGAGCGAATCGCAGGAACGCATGCTCATCATCGTGAAGAAGGGCCACGAGCAGACGGTCGTGGACATCTTTGAAAAGTGGGACCTGCCCTACGCCGAGGTCGGCGTGGTGAAGGACGACGGCATGATGCGCGTGCTCGATCACGGCAAGCTCGCCGTGGAAATCCCCGCCGCGAAACTCGCCGACGACGCGCCGCTTTACTCGCGCGAATGGAAGGCGCGACCGGAGCCCGCGCCGCTCGATTTTTCCACGCTCGCCGCCGTGGACGAAAAGGCCGCGCTGCTCGCGCTGCTCGCGCATCCGACCATCGCGAGCAAGCAGTGGGTGTGGCGTCAATTCGACCACATGGTGCGCCTCGGTTGCGCGGTGCTGCCGGGGAGTGACGCCGCGGTGTTCATCGTGCGCGAGGCGGACAAAATCCTCGCCGCGACGAGCGACTGCAATTCGCTCTACGTCCTGCAGGACCCGCGCGAGGGCGCGCGCATCGCCATCGCCGAGGCCGCGCGGAATCTCACATGCAGCGGCGCGCGCCTGCTCGCGGTGACGGACAACCTCAACTTTGCAAACCCGCACAATCCCGAGCTGTTCTGGCAGCTCCGCGAGAGCGTCGAGGGACTCGCCGAGGGCTGCCGCGAATTCGGCACGCCGGTCACGGGCGGCAACGTGTCGCTCTACAATCAATCGCCAGCGGGCCCGATCGATCCCACGCCGACCGTCGGCATGGTCGGCATCATCGACGACGCGAAGCACATCACCACGCAGGCGTTCAAGTCCGCGGGCGACGTCATCATCCTCGCCGGCCCCGTGCTCGATCCCGCCGCGGGCGACCTCTCACTCGGCGCGTCGCACTACATGAAAGTCGTCCACGGCCAGAAAGCCGGCCGCACGCCGCGCTTGTCGTTCGATTTGGAAAAGCGTGTGCAAGCCGCCGTTCTCGGCCTGATCCGCGACGGCCTCGTAAAGAGCGCGCACGATTGCAGCGAAGGCGGCCTCGCCGTCGCACTCGCCGAAAGCTGCATCGGCGGAAAACTCGGCGCGACCGTCGAGCTACCGAGCGGCCCCGCGCTCGACAAATTCCCCGCGCACGCCGCCCGCGCCGCCCTGCTCTTCGGCGAAAGCCAGAGCCGCATCATCCTCGGCATCGCCCCCGAAAACGCCGACCGCGTCCTCGCCACACTCGCGAATGCCAAGATCCCTCACAGCCGCCTCGGCACCGTCGGCGGCGACAAGCTGAGCATCACCGCCCACGGAGCGACACTCGCGGCGACGCTGGCGGAAGTGAGCGATCCCTTCGAGCACAGCATCGAGCGGGCGATGGAGTGATTTCCAGTAACGAAATCACATGACAACTTTTTTGAAATGGCTGAAACCGTTCTACGAAGCGGGATTTATCCAGTTGCTTGCTGCAAGCGGGACGCTCCTAGCGGTCTGTGTCGCGTTGTGGCCGCATTTCAACCGGTGGAGAACACGAGCGCGTATGTCCGTCGAAATACCGAAAGGATATGTCGCAGAAAAACTTCTTCCGCAGTCCGTCGGCAACTTTTCGCATGATACAGAAAGCGTCTATGCAAGAGTAGCGAAGCTTCGGGTTCGCAACGTTGGAAAAACTGCTGCTGTTGGCGTTCGGGTGATCGCGACGGATTTCTATTTTTCTGAGCCAGATAAATGCAGTCTGGAATCGAACACTGAAACGTCTTTGCCGCCGATTGACGCTCGTGTTGATCAACTGCCTGCAGGATTGACGATGTGCTTTTCTGTGTGCGGCTGTAGCGTCCACGGTAATGCCATAAGCGGTTATCGTGTCGGCGGGGCACCCGGGAGTTCTGCAGTTACGTTTGGAGCAGGACAGACGTCGGTAAAGTTTACCGGTGACAAACCGACCCTTCGCATCGGGCTGCATTTTGTCCGTCTAGTAGTGTCCGCAGATGCCGTTATCCCAACTACGCACTTTCTTGCGATAGACGTTGGCGACGAGGTTCGGCTCCGTTTCGCTTCAGCGCGGGAGAGAAGAACTATTCGAAACGCCGACCGTGAACGAGACGCGGTCGAAGTCAGCAGGGGCTAAATTGCGCGAACGCGCAGCGCCCTACCCGAGCGCCTTGTTCCACTTGTCGAGGTTCGCCTTTTGTGCGGCGCGACGGTCGCGTTGACGCCGCCCGGTGGAGCGTGGATCGTGCGGGCATGAGCACGCTCGCGGAAATTGAGAAGGCCATTGCCACACTGCCGACGCCGGAGCAGCGGGAATTGTATCGGCATTTGGATGCGCGCTTTCGGGGCGGTGCGATTTCGGCAGAGGCGCGGCCGCTGATTCGGCGGCAGAGTGCGCGCGGTTTTCCTATCTCCACCGGGAGCGAACCTTTTTCCGCGGAGGACGTGGCGCGGATTGAGGGCGAGGCATGACGTGGCTGCTCGATGGGAATCTGCTCGTGGCGCTGACGATTGATTCGCACGTCTATCACGAGCGGGCGCGACTGTGGTTCGATGCGATGAGTGAGCCGTTCGCGACGTGCGCGGTGACAGAGGGGACATTGCTGCGTCTGCACATGCGGTTCGCTGTGGATAAGAGCGTGGCGGCGGCATGGGCGGAACTCGATGCGATCCACGCGATGGCGAGCCGCGAGTTTTGGGACGAGGGCTTCGGCTACCGAGAGGTGAAGCACGACGCTCTCAACGGACCGGCGCAGGTGACCGATGCGTGGCTGGCCGAACTCGCCCGTCGTCGCGGCGGCAAGCTGGCGACAGTGGACGGTGGGTTGGTGACACTTCATCCCGACGTTGCGGTGCTTGTGCCGGAGTTGCCGACAGCGCCCCAAGCCACCCTGAGTTTCCCTTTTCGCCTCCACATGAACCTCGCTCCGCGCGAGAAGCGTCCAGTTTCCACCAGAAGCAAAAGCGCATTGTCATCGCCGTGGCGAAGTGAGCGATCCGTTCGAGAACAGCATCGAACGGGCGATGGCGTAAAACCCGCTCGCCACATTGCAATCGCTGGATAGACTTCCGCGCATGAGCATCACGATTGAACTGCCGCCGGATCTCGATGAGCGCGTTCGTGTGATCCCCGATCTCGACAAGCGGATCGTCCAATTCCTGCGGACGCAGACCGATCTCGAAGAATGGCGCAACCGTAAATACAGCCCCGAGGCGAGGGCGGCTGCCGGGCGCGCTCTCGCGGAAGCTGACCGAATGCGCGCCGCGGGCATGACCCGCGAGGAGGCGTTCGAGCAATTGCGCAGCGCGCACGACGAAGTTTCCAAGCACCTGTAACCGGTGGCCACGCGCGCGGTTCTCGACACGAATGTGATCCTCGCCGCGCATCATTCGCGCAATCCAGCGAGCCCCGGCGTCGAAATCCTCGACCGATGGGAACGCGGCGAGTTCGTCCTGCTCTATACCGCCGACGTCATCACCGAGTATGCGGAAAAGCTGATCGAAGCTGGCGCTCCGCAAGCCGCGGCAGATCGCTTTCTTTCGGCAATCGCATTGAACGGGACTTTCGTCCTGATCGAATTCTTCCACTTCCGCCACTATCCCGAGGACGCCGACGACATCGCGTTTCTCCTCTGCGCGCTGAACGGAGACGCCACGCACCTCGTCACCTACGACACGCATCTGCACGTCCTCCAGCCGCACTACGCGCTCGCCATCTGCGAGCCGCTCCGCTTCCTCGCTGAATTGCGTGCAGCGTGATGCGGCGGCAGAAAAATTTGCCTTTGGCGCGTCGAAGAGGTGGTCGGTGGAGTCGAACACATCGATGATCCCGATGGCGCTGGAGCAGGCCAGACTTTCAGTTTGAGCCGAAGTCGCGTCCGGCTATGTTGTCGCCGTGATTTCCGTCCAAGGCACATTTCAAAACGGTGGCGTCGTACTCGCCCAGCCGGTGAACCTCCCGGAAGGCGCGCACGTTCGCGTGACTTCCGACGACAATGCAGATGTCTGCTGTGATGGCTCGCTGTGGGACGATTCCGCGGAAGGTCGCCGCAAATGGCTGGAGTGGTTTGATGCGCTCGATCCGGCTTTTTCCAACGAGGAGGCCGAGCAGCTTCAGATCATGCTTCGTCGGATGCGCGACGAGCAGAAGCCGCTGCAGGCGCAGCGCGACCTGATGATCGAGAGGATGTTCGAGTGATGCGCTACGTGCTCGATAGCGGCATCGTAGCAGACTTCATCGCGCGCCGCGGATTGGTGCCGGAACGAATTCGCGCGGCAAGGGAACGCGGCGGTAAGATCGGGCTTTGCACTCCGATCCTTGCTGAACTCGTGGGTGGCATTCTCCACTCGAACAATGCCGAGCGGAATCTCGCCGTTCTTCGTCAGCGAACCGCGCCGTTCGCCCTGTGGTCTTTCGACAAGGCTGCGGCCTACGAATATGGACGCATCTACGCGGGATTGCGCGCCCGTGGCCGGATCATTCAGGTGCCCGACATTCAAATCGCCGCCATCGCTCTGACACTCGGCGATTGCATCGTGGTGTCGAAGGACGGCGACCTTCGCGAGGTGCCGGGGCTGACGGTGGAGGATTGGTCGCAGCCGTAGTAGGGGGGGGCAAGAAAGTTTGCCCGCCTCCTTCCGTCGGCGGCTACGAGAGATGTCCGACGAATCGTCGGCTCAATATTTTACCCGAGCACCTTGTTCCACTTATCGAGGTTCGCCTTTTGTGCGGCGAAGAGGTCGTCGGTGGAGTCGAGCACTTCGATGCCCTTGATGGCGTCGCCCTGCGCAATCTTGTTCACGATGTCCTGGCCCTTCGTCACTTCGCCGAAGACGGCGTGCTTGCCGTCGAGGTGCGGGGTGGCGAGGTGGGTGATGAAGAACTGGCTGCCGTTCGTGCCGGGGCCCGCGTTGGCCATCGAGAAGATGCCGGGCTTCG
>BJFP01000260.1 GCA_014189875.1 Verrucomicrobiota bacterium
TGCCCGCTTTGGAGTGCGGTGACTGGTCACCGCTTTTGCGCAGGCGACTTGTCGCCGTCGAACTTCTGTGCGCGTCTGGTTGCGCGGGCAGGCCGGCGCTGGCGCGAGCGGTGAACGCCCCACTCCGCACCCACGGCTCCCGCAGTACTGCAAGATGACATGAGGTTTTCAAGTCGCGCGAGATTCCGCGATCCTCAAAGCGATGACAACCCAAACTACTCCAAACTCCAGCGAACAATACGAAGCGATCAAACTCGGTATCGACGCGCATGCACAGTGGTATTCCGTGAGCCGTCAGGTCGATGGCGCCACGCCGCCATTTTCGTTTATTAGTCTGTCACTTTTGTTTCTGCGCCCCCCCAAAGCGGAAACGAGTCTCCGCAGTCCAAGGCGCTCCGCGCATTCCCGGCGGCGGCACTCCGTTGAATCACACGCCGGGATGTGACCGAATGCCGGTGTTCAAAGTTTGCGTCGCTGCTGTCCCGGTGATCGATCCAAAGCCGCTGCCGATCATGCCCAGGCCGCGGCCGGTTGAGTTCAGATCAGTACATCCTCACGGAGACTTCGGATTCGCGGATTTTGATTCGGTATCGGCGACCTCGATGAAGTGCTTGTATTCCATGGCCGGGTCGTAGTCCTTGCCGTCGTGGAGCATGGCGCCGTAGACGATCCGCAGCGATTCGCCTCGCTTGACCGGCACGGTGCTCGCCGCGCCCTGCTTCATCGCGGCGCGGCCGAAGGCGTTGGCGACGAAGACGCCGTAGTCGCGGTTGTGCCACCACGATTCGCGGAGGTTTTTCGGCCCTGCCAACAGCGTGATGCCGATCCGCTGACCGTCCTTCGTGCCCGAATAATCGCACCACGCCGCGGGCTTGCCCCACGTCTCCTTGGCCGACTTCACGCCGTGGCTGCTGACCAACGTGCCGCCCTTTTGTTCGGTACATTCCGAGGCGATGCGGGCGCCGAAGCCCATTTCTTCCTGGTCGCCGAAGGCGAGATCCTGCTCCGTCGCGGTGAATGTCGCGTCCCACACGAGCAGCCAGCCCGCCGGTCGTCGAGAAATCGTGCAGCGGTTGACCATCGTCCCCATCCGTTTGCCGTCGGGCTTCAGCATGTCGGAATCCGTGGCGAAGGTGATCCGGTCCTCCGTGGCCGTGGGCGGGGCGAGGAACTTCACGTGTTGGATGCGCCCCTGATTGCGCCAGAAGTCGACACCACTAATCTGCCCGAAGCCGAGCCAAATGCCGGGGTGCACCGTGCCGTGGTCGCTTGAATCAGTGGCCAGAGGCGGATGGTTGCGGGTGATCTTCGTGCCGGTCAGCCCGTGGAAATTCGCGAAGAACGGACGACGAATGGCCGTGTCACCCCAGACGTACTCGCCCAGCGGCTTCTCGGCGTGGGTCATGATCAGCCGGTCCTTCTTGACCTCGAAGCCGAACTTCGACTTCGCGTCCACGTTCGGCTTCACCGCATCCGTCTCGGGCGGCCTGCCGTTCGGCGTCGACTCGGAGTTCGGTGTTTCCGACTTCGGGGCCTCCGACGTCGCCCCCTTCACCTCGGCCGGCTTCGCCTTCTGGGTCACGAGAAACGCGGTGATGTCCGCCACGTGGGCGGGCGCGAGCAGGCGGTCGAACGCGGGCATGCCCGACTTCTTCTCTGTAACGCGGGTCTTGATGTCGGCGCGGGGGATGACGATTCGCTCCGCCGGCGGCAATCCCAGCGTCACGGCCAGACCGCTCTCCTCGATCAGCACGCCGGAGTGTACCTTCCCGCCCGTGGTCTCGATCACCACCATCGAGAAGCCTTCGACGATGTGAGCGTCCGGCTCGAGGATCGATTGCATGATGTGCCGCGCTTCCACGCGTGCGCCGATGTCGGAGAGCTGCGGACCGAACGAATTTTTTTGCTGGTCCAGGCTGTGACACTGCGCGCACGCCGCGACCTGCTTGAAGAAAAATTCGCCACGCTTGGCACTGCCCTTGGGCAGAACTTCGAGCCCCTGAGCCAGCGTCGTCGGCTGGCTGGGCGGTGTGAGCGGCAGCGGTTCGAGGATGATCAGATAGTTGGAAATGCCGCCCCCGCCGTTCTCCGTGTTGCCACCGAGTTCCACGCGTCCAGGCTGGGGAACCTCATTCGTGAAGATCTTGTAAGTGGTGTTGGTGCTGATGATTTTCTGGTCGGTCGCGCGAAACCGTTCACTGAGCCACTTGGGAACCGGAACCCGCGCGTCGTGTCCGAGATGCATTCGCAGCGGCACGAGGGCATCGAACGCGAGGAACTTGTCGCCGCGCGAGCCGTCATCGTCTTGAGACGTTTGCAACAGCTCGGCCAGAGCCAGGGACGGAGGAAACTCTTTGAGCGCGTATTCCCGATCGGTGTAGACTAGGCCTCCTGCAACCATGCCGCCCGGGAGGGAGCGGTAATGATTGGGGCTTTGCGCCTTCACGTTCTCGATCAGCGACACGCCGCGGAATGCCCTCGGTGTTGCCGTGGCAGGGGCATCGACTTTTGCTGGCACCGTTGGCGCGCTGGCGAGCGCTTTCTTGCCGACCAACCGCAACTTGGCGACTCGAACGACCTCGCCGTCGGGATCGCCGTCGGCCAGTGCGCCGACCTCTGTCACCGACAAGGAGTGCGTCTCCAACAACGCGAGCAGGGCCGCCTTGCGGACGCCCGCTCGTTTGTCCGCGAGCAAAATTTTCAGTTCGGCCACAGGCACCATTTCGCGCAAACCTTGCCAGGCCGCGTAGAACGTGACGCGATCGGATTCCTTTTCCAACATGTCGACCAAGGCAGTCACAAGCGACGTCTGCCGGGCTTGCACGATCGCATCGACACAAGCGAACCGCAGCCTCGGCTCGTCGCTTTGCAGTAGCTTGCCCACCGCCGCCGGTAACGTCTTCACCTTCTGATGCTGGCGAATACGGAATGCGAGAACGCGCGCCGCCTGAATACGCAAGTTGAGACTCGCCGCGGAATCGGGTGCGAGCAGCGAGGCGAAGAGTTCTTCTTGGGATTTGTCGTCGGGCAGCATTCGGCCCAGCGTCCAGGCGGTCCATGTCTCTTGCATGGTCGAGAGCTTGCCGCCTCGCAGAGACGTGATGAGATCCGCCTTGACCGCATCACCTCGGCGAACGAGCTCGTCGGCCGCATCGATCCGCCAGACCGGCAACGGCCCGGTGAAATCGTCGATCAATTCGGCAACCGACCATTTACTCATCGGCTTCGATCGCTTCGCCGTGTTCCAGTTCGCGGGCGGGGCGTCCTTCCAACGCACGTGAAACACTCGCCCCTCGTTGTCCCACTTGCCGTTTTTCAGGTCGTCGTCGTTCTTGAGAGTTGACCCGTACTCGGCACTCCAACCCAAAATCCACAGGCCGCCGTCCGGGCCGACTTCGACGTCGGTCGGTCGAAACAGCGACTTGCGTCCCTCGACGAACGGCTTCCACGTCCTGCCTTCGGAATTCAGCAGCGCACCGTCCCATTTCGGCTTCCACGCAAACGTGGTCTTACGCGCCCAATCGTTGATGAAGAAGATTCGCCGATACTCCGGCGGAAACTGCGGCGCGTCGCAGAAGATGATCCCGGTGCCCGAGCCGTCAAACAGCGGACTGCTGACCGGAGAGCTCGGCGGATGCGGCTGATCGGTCCAGTGCGCACTCCACGGATGGTTCCAGCCGAAATGAGCGTTCCAAAACGGCATGAAAATGCGATCGCCTTCGTTCGCATCGTTGTCGGTGCCGAGCCAATTGAAGCCGTCGTCGAGCGTGATGTCCCAGGGATTACGCATGCCGCGCGAGACGATTTCGAGATTGCCGCCGCCGTCGTCGCAGCGGAGCACGCCTCCTTCGCGGCCCTGGTCATCGGGCGGCGTGTGGTATGCCTTCTTGTAATTCTGTTTGGTGAACTTCACCGGCTCGGGAAAGGCGGGCCAGTCAGGATGTACCTTGCCGTGCCACAGCGTCATGAAGGCCCGCGGCGCCAGGCCCGACGAGTCGTTGGGTTTTGAGTACCCCTTCGAATTGCCCTTGCTCATGTAGAGCTTGCCGTCGGGAGCCCAATTGAGTCCGTGCAGAGCATGTTCCAGGTTGCCGAGATCGGTGTAGATGCGGACGTACTCGTCGGCTTCATCGTCGCCATCCAGATCGCGAACGACGGTGAGATCCGGGGCATTGGCGATCCACAGATCCCGCCCGCGCCACGCCATGGCTTGAATGGTGTTAAAGCCGGTGGCGAAGACTTTGATCTTGTCCGCGACACCATCGCCGTCGGTGTCTTGCACGATGACGACGGAATCAGCGGGGGTGGTTGGCGTGGGGTTCCGGTACTGCGGCCCCATGCCGACAAAAAGCCGCCCCTTGGCATCGAACGCCATCGAGCACGGCTGCCGGACGAGCGGCTCCTTCGCGAAGAACTTGACCTCGAACTCCGGCGGGACGGTTGGCAGGGCGGCCCGATCGGCGTTCTTGTCGCTCTCAAAGGAAAACCCTCGCGAAGAAAGAAGAAGAGGCAAAATCAGGGCGTTTAGAATCAGCAGGTTTCTCATTGCTAGATGACGTGAGGTTTTCAAGTTGCGCGAGAGTCCGCGGGCCCCGAAGCGATGACAACCCAAAATACTCCAGACTCAAGAGGCCCTTGCAAAACCCTCCGAAGTCTCCACCCGGAGAGCACGCCATCAGAGAGGGTTGCAATTTTTTGAAGCCCTGAGGAGGGGTTTTGCAAGAGCCTCACAAGCGAGCAATTCGAAACGATCAAACTCGGCATCGACGCGCATGCCAAGTGGTACTACGTGAGCCGTCAGGTCGATGGCGCCACGCCACAACCGGTCCAGAAGATGACCTTTGAGGAGCTGCTCCACTTTGTCGCCAGGCAACAAAAACTGGCCGGGAAGGTCTACACCTGTTACGAGGCGGGGCCGTTCGGATATCATTTGCATCGACGGCTTGAAGCGATGGGAGTGACCAACTTCGTCGTGCAGCCCCAAGATTGGGATGATCGAGGCAAGGGAGTCAAAAATGACCGGCTCGATGCGCTGGCCTTGTGCCAGCGACTGGATCGCTACGTGCGGGGCAACCAGAAGGCATTCAGCGTGGTGCGCGTGCCCAGCGAGGAGGAGGAACGCGAACGGGCCATGAGCCGGCAGCGCCAGCAACTGGTGCGCGAGCGGCAGCGTCTGGCGGCGATGGGCCGAAGCCTGCTGGCCATGCACAACATTCACGTCACCGGGCGGTGGTGGAAAGGAAAGGCGTGGGCTCGCATCAAGGCGCAGGCGCCCGGATGGGTGGTGGAGCGCCTCGAAGTGAACACAGCCGTGATCGTGTCCGTGGAAGCACACGAAGTGAAATTGACGGGAGCCATCCAGGAGGCCGGGCGGCAGAAGAAGATTCCGCGCGGAGTCGGGCCGTTGACCTTTGAAGTGCTGCGGCGGGAGGTCGGAGACTGGTCCCGGTTCAACAACCGGAGGCAGGTGTCGAGCTACACGGGACTGTGCCCGCGGGAACACAGCAGCGGAGGCAAACGGCGCACGGGCAGCGTGAGCAAGAGCGGTAATCCCCGGGTGCGCGCCATGCTCCTGGAGATGGTGTGGCGGATGATTCGCTGGCAGCCGGATTACCAGCCGCTCAAGAAATGGGAAGCGGTGTTCAAAAGCCCGACCGCCACCTCCGAGGCGAAAAAGAAGGCCGTGGTGGCCATTGCCCGGCAACTGGCAGTGGACCTGTGGCGCGTGTTCACCGGACAGGCCGCGGCGGAGAAGTTCGGGCTCATCTATCAAGCCGAGGCGGCGTGAAGAAGACCGCGTTATTTTGATCATCGCTCTGCTGAACCAGCGATAAACAGGCAGCACGATCGCCGGGCGAATCGGCCACCGTCTTTGGGTTTGTCTTCCGGCTGGCATTCGCTTAGTCGTGATGGCGGATGAACGCCAACGAATCCCCACACACCGCCGCGCCGCGCCGCACGCTTTTCACGCACCTGATTGGCATCGCGGCGATCCTGCTGGGCGGGCTCGGGTCGGTGTTCAGCGCGTTCGCGCTGTTCATGGCGATTGGCAAGCCCTATGCGAACTCCAGTCCCGACGTTGCGGGGATTTTTTTAATCTTCATCTTGCCGCCCGGGACACTGCTGGCGGGGATCGGCCTGCTGTTCCGTTTCCGCTGGGCGAGGTGGTGGATCATCCTGCTGATGTCCGGACTGGTGGCGCTGGGGGTGAAGGGATTCTTCCCCAAGACGGCCTACACCTACACCCGCACCACTCCGGAGGGTAGTTCCGTCCACACCACGCGGATCGAGCACTATCCGGACCACGCCTTTTCGGTGGGCTGCATCGCGGTGGGCGGGCTGGTGCTCCTCGGCATGTTCTCCGGGCCGGTAAGGCGGGAGTTCCGGGGAAAGGGGGAATCCTTGCCGCCCGCGCCGCCGACGGGCGGCACGCCACCCGTGCTTCCGGCCCCGGCGCAGGAGGAGGGCGCGGGCTGGCGTGTGGGCAC
>BJFP01000261.1 GCA_014189875.1 Verrucomicrobiota bacterium
CCGCGAAACGCCTGCGCGCGGTGCCCGCTAAGATGTTCCTCCGCGCTGCGGATGCGCTGCAGCTGACGTGCGCGGTGGAGGAAGGCTTCACGGCGATCCACACGAGCGACCGGCACATGCTCGCCGCTGCACAGGCGTTTGGTTTGCAGCCGGTGGTGCTTTGATGGGAATCCCAAAATGATCGACTGACCGCCGGGCTCGGGAAGCCCGAAGCGGTCCGTTTTTGCCCCCGGCATTTTCCCTGTAAAATCCCTTTCCACCACTTGCCCGCTGTGGCATACAGCGCGCCCATTTTTGCCCGGAAGGAACGCCCCTTCGCTGCCCCGACGTGGCGCGTTCCCGCTAAAATGCGAAACCGAAACTCACATGCAACGCGCCGGGTGCATCGCCCGCTTTCGGGCTCGGATTGATGCCGTAGTCCACCCGCAACGGGCCGATGGGGAGCTGGTAGCGGAGCCCCACGCCGATCGCGTAACGCATGTCGTCGAGCGACACCGTGGAACCGCCCACCAGGTTTCCCGCGTCCGCGAAGACCGCGCCGCTGAATGCTCCGGAAATGGGGTGCTCCCACTCGGCATTGAATACCGTGTAAAAGTTGCCGCCCAGCGGATGCCCACCCGCGTCCTTCGGGCGCAGTTTGCGCTCGGCAAAACTGCGCACGGTCGTGCCCCCGCCGTTGAAATAGCGCAGATCGATGGGGATCTCATTTTCATCGCCGAACGGAATGATCCACCCGGCGCGCGCACCGAAACCGAACAGTGACTTTCCGAAAGTGCGGTACCACGAATAGCGGGCCGACGCGCGCGCGAACGCGATGCGGCCATCGAGCGCAGAGATATCGGCGGACGAGGTGAAGACCCATCCGCGCGTCGGGTTCGTCACGTCATTGCGATAGTCGAGCGTCTGCGTGAGTCCCACTCCGGCGAGCGCGTACTCCTTCGGGCCGGCAAGACGCGCATCAATCGTGATGTCGCTGATCTTCGTCGTTTCAAACGCCGTGTAGCCGCCCGCCTCCCAGTGCGGTGTAAATTTTCGGGTGAGTTCCAGCCGCAGCCCTTCGGCCGCTTTTGAATACCCAATCTCGTTGCGGAACTGTGAGTAGATTTTTGCACGCAGCATCCACTGCGAATCGAAGAGCCACGGATCCACATAGAGCAGTTCGCCGCGGAATCCGCGCTGCGAATATTGCAGGCTCAACGACAGCGGACGCCCGAAGCGGAGGAAATTCCTGTCGCCGATCCGCACGCCTGCGGAAACGCCGTCGTAGCTCCCGTAGCCGAGCTCAAAACCGATCTCCTTCGCCTTTGCCTCCACGACTTCGACTTCGAGGTTCAGCGAGTCCGTGCCCACGGGCACGGGCCGCACATGGAGGCTCTTGAAAAGTCCCGTCTTGGTGAGCTCCCGATACCGTCGCTCGAGTTTTTCCGGGTCGTAAACTTCCCCCACGAGCGAGTCGAAGCGCCTCTCGATGAACTCCGGTGAAAGCCGGTCGGTACCGCTCGGCACGACGGCGCCGACGCGGAACCGCGGCCCCGGCTCGCACACCAACGTGACCGGCACACGTCCGCCCTTTGCGCGCGTGCGGTCCGCGTGCCATTCGACCTTCGCTGCGAAGTATCCCTTCGAAACATAATGGCCCTGCAACGTGCGTTGCATCCCGTCCGCCGCAGACGGGGTGAAGGGCGCATCGGGCTTCAGCGCGAGCGCGCCGAGCAGTTCATCCCGCCCGAAGAGCGGGCGCCCCGCAAAGGTGATCGCACCGAGGAAATACTTCGGCCCCTCGACAATGCGCACCACGACTCCGGCGCTTCTTCCGCTCGCGCTGATCCGCGTGCCGGACGCATCCGCCACCATGTCGAGAAACCCCTCGGATTGATAGAACGCCGAGACTCTTTCCACACCCGCGGCGATTTCGGTTTCGTTGTACGGCAGCTTCGATTCCGCCAGCCTGTCAGGTGCCAGCCCGACCATGTACTCGGCGAGCTTCTTGCCGTCGAAACTCCGGTTGCCTACGAAATCCAGCGACTGCACGAAAATGCGCTCACCCTCGCGCACTTTGAGCACAAGCTGCGAACCGCGGATGTCGAACGTCACATCCGCGGAGGGAAATCCCTGCCTCCTGTAAAATGCGCCGAGGAACCACGCGGCATCGTCGGCGCGCGCGGGCGCCAGGCCCGATGTGGCGATTTCCTGGAGTTGCTCGGCCAGCGCACTGCGAAGTTTCTCCTCGGTGAAACTGCTGGCTCCCGGAAAACGCACGTTGGCGTCCGCACTGAATGCGATGCCCTGCAAGACATAGAGGACAGCAGACAACACCACGGCGAATCCGGAAGTTTTGTTCGTGCCATTCATCATCGGAATCGCAGCAGATATTTTACCTTCCCGGTGAACTGCCCCTGCATGTCCACCTCACCAAGAAAAAACAGGTTGTCGGTGATGCGCACACTCCCCTCCACATTCGGCCGCCCGGTCTTTGCGTCCACGTTGCTGATGTCCAGGTCGAACCGGTTGACGAGCGAATCTGGTGCGTCAGCCGACGGATCGCCCGCGCCTTTGCGGAACGTTTTCCGATACCACCCCTTCACTTTGAGGAGCGCGATTTTTGTGGCAAGCACGCTGGCATTTGAGCCGAGCTCGCCGCTCGTCGTCCCCGTTGCGAGCAAGGAGAGGATGTCCTTCTGCGGCAGCGGCGGCTCGCTTTCGAGTTCCAGATGCGGCGCGCCGGCGGAGCCCGTGATGGTCGCATTCACGGTGTTCTTTCCGATGCGGGACTCCGCCTGGATCTGGAGCTGCGGCTGAAATGGCTCCCTCTCGTAAAACGTCACGTTGCCGCTCTGCACCTCCAGTTTGCTGGCCGGCAGAATCGCCGTAAAATTTTCAATCTGCACCTGCCCGGTGAGGAATGGATTCAGACCCGTGCCCCCGAGCCGCAGGTCCATCGCCAACGAACCTTTCGCGAGGTTCCCGCGTACGAGGAACGAGTCCTTTTCCCGCGTCTTGATCGCGATGTCGAATTTCCAGTCGCGCAACGGCGGCTTCGGGAAGGAAATCCGCACCGGTGCCGCAACGGTGCGCACCTGCGGCACCGGCTTGCCCGGCAGCGTGAGCGGCAGGATGTCCACATCCTTGAGAAATCGGCTCTGCGTCACAAAGACCGTCCCCGCCGCGGTGGCGGAGTTGAGCGGCCCCTTTACCGTCACATCCGCATCCGCGCGGACCGTGATGGATTCGTCGCGCATGACGAGCACCTTGTCCGAGCGAAGCCGCAGATCGAACGCCGGCTTCGCGACATTCACGCTGCCCTCCACATTGAATGTGCCGCCGCCGATTTCCCCGCGCGTGTCGCGGAGCGTGACCGTGTCATCGCGGAACGTGAGCTTCGTCGTGAAATTTGAGATCGGCGGGAACGTCCCCGCGGTGAGCCGCACGCTCCTCGTCACAATGGACACTTCGCCGCTCACGACCGGCTTCGCGACAGTGCCATGCACTTCGACATCCGCGACCACGGTACCGTCCACCCTTGCGACAGCCGGGACGAAATTCGGAACCACCGCAAGCGGGCTTTTCGGCAGCTTCACGGCGACCATCAGCGGCAGGTCGCGCAGGAGCGCCGGCTTTGCGCGCAGCTTTCCCACGTCGAAGGGCAGCGACGCCTTCACGGTGACGGGCTGGATGTCGCGCTGCTTCGCGACGGCATCGAGCGTGAGCCGCGAGTTGGAGATGGACATCTTCACATCGGCATCCGCGGGCGCGACCGACCCGGCCTTCGGGCTTTTCACCGAACGCGCCGCGACACTGAGGCTCATCTCCGGCTTTGCCAGTGTCCCGCTGACGGAGAGATCGCCCGACACGTTTCCGGACAGCGGTGCCGTCACTCCCGCGCTCGAAAGGATTTTCGCGAGATCCACATTTCGGCCGGTGAACTGCGCGCTCAGCGGTTGGTCGGGCGGCACGATGCCGTCGGGGTTTGCCGGAGTCAGCGGAATGGATGCGGCGCCCTTCACGGCCTCCTGCCCGGCGATCGAAACCAAGAAGTCCGACAGATCGAGACGTCCGGCTTTCCACAGGATGCGCCCGGTGATTTTTGTTTTGTCAGCGACGATGAGGAATTCACCCGCGTCGAACTGCTCCGGCGAATATGCTGCCCCGAAGCGAATTTCGTGCAGCAGCAGCGCATCGTGGCGCACGCCCTTGCCGTTCACTGTCAGTTTTCCGTTGTGCTTCATGCCCGCGATTTGCCCGTCACCCGACCAATCGAGCGTCAGCGCACCGCCGAGTTTTGCCGGGTGGCCCACCGTCGCGAGCAGTGCGTCGAGCTTTCCGAGGCTGGGAAGTTTCACATGAATCTCGCCGCTGTAGGCCATCGGCGCTTCGAGCGTGGCACGGCCCTTCGCGGTGATTTCACCGGCACCGGCGACGGCAATGTTCAGCGATTCGAAAATTGCCGCGCCGTCCTCGAATTTCACCTGCGCGCGGAATCCGCCGAGCGGGGTTTTTCCGAGCCGCAGTTCCGTCCCGACTGCCTGCAAAGTTCCTGCGAGCCGCGTGCCCTCCAGTCGCAGCTTTCCGTCGGCAGTCACGGCGCCGGACAGCGCGGCACCATTCACCGCGACGCCAAATTGCTCCACGCTTGGCGCGGCAATCTGCACGTCCATCTCCGGCGGTCCCGCGAGTCCTGCGCCACCGGGCTTCAGCGTCGCGCGTCCCGAGCCGGTGACGCGGTTCTCCCCGCTCGTCACATTGAACTGCCCGATGCTCACGCGCGGCCCGTCGAGTTTTCCTGTCGCCGACACGGCATCCAGGCGGATGCCATTTACGGTCACGCCCTTCATGTCGACGGAAAGATTCGCGGCGAGGCCTGCGAGAATGTCGTTCAGTGACTCGATTTTTCTCCGCGCATCCGCGTGGAATGTCGCGGAATCAATCTGCACTCCGCCCTGCGAGAGCTTCATCGCCACAATCTCGCCGGTGGTGTGGGCTTCGCCATTTTCAAACCGCAGCCGTCCCGCCCCGGACATCGCTCCGCGAATGGCCGGCACGTCGCGCACACGGAGCGCGGCGAGATCGGGCGCGAAGAGTTTCCATGTGATCTCCCCGCCGAGCTTCGCGGGCGCAAAATCGTGCAGCGGCACGTTCAATTCACCGCTGATGCGCAGGTCCATTCCCGAGGAAGAGGCCGTGAGTTCCGAAATGCGGAACACGCCGCGGCTCAGCTTGGCCTCGCCGCGCACCAGCGCAGCGGGGAACAGCGCCTTCTCCTCCATTCGGAAAACGAAGGCGACATCTGCGGTGGAGGTTTCGAGATTCTCAGGTTGCCCCGTGAACTTCGCGTGAAAGCTCTCGATGGCCGCGGATGCCGGCAGTTCGACGCCAAACGGCGCCGCGACTTCGTTCAGCCGCAGCGCAACCACATCCACCGAGACATCGAGCGCATCCTTTGTGAGCGAGGGCTCGACGCGCAGTCCCGCGGTGCCGCCTCCCGCTTCGATGAGCACTTCCAGTCCTCCGCGTGGCAGCGTCGGGGTGACGTGATTCAGCGACAGCCGGCGCACGATCACTTGCGGGAGCAGCGCCAGATTGGAAATCACAAACGTGGATTCGCCCGTCACGAGTTCCGCGCGTGCCGGGCCGAAGTCTGGAAATCCGGACAGGTTGATTTTCTCCCACGCGATATGGCCCGGCTGCCGGTTGCTGACTTCCGCCTGCAAGCCGTGAATCGCCACCACGCCCTTCACTTCGAGATCCACGCGACCGACTGACAGTTGCTCCACCGGCGAGAGCGATCTCGAAAGGAGTTCCCCGAATGCCGTCGCGATCGGCGTCCTTGGCCCGGCTGCTTTCTCCGGCGCCTGCACCGCGATCACGCCATCCAGCGCGCCGACCTGCACACGGCGCAACGCGTGCGACCAATCCGAGTGAATCACCTTCCAAAGATCATAATCCACCGCAAGGCGATCCAGCTTCAGCCGTTCGATGGGCGCCGGCCCCTTTTCGTCGGCGCGGATCGAAATGTCGCGCGCCTCAATCCGGCTCCACATGTTTCCGCTGAGACGCAAATCCAAGATCATGTGTTCCCTCGCCGCCAGCCAGATCGCCACGCGCCGTCCCGCAAAATGGAGCAGCGGCCTGTGCAGCACCGCGAGCGCAAGCAGCGTCCAGAGCATCCACTTCCCGATTCGCCGCAGCCAGCCACGCCACTTCGCCAGGACTGTCTTGGGTGTCGTTTCAGCCATGAGGCGCGCACGCTAGCAGCGGATATCCATTCGGCAAACCAGCAGGTCGTAAGGGATGTCCCCGATCGGTTCGCCGATCCCCTCGCAGAGGTTTTGCTGGACGTCTCTAATCAGTTGCTTGGTTGCCTGCCTGCGTGCCTTCGGGATTAAGGGTGCTTGTGGATGTCCGTCTTCTCGGCGTGGGCCGCCGCCGCTGCCTTGATCTGCTCCACCTCCTGCGCCGCCGCTTCCGCCCGCTCGGTAG